>JAUWVE010000109.1 GCA_030617565.1 Gammaproteobacteria bacterium
AGGCGTGGTTGCAAGCTGACTGACACTGCGTACTTCGGCAGCCAGCATAGCATTCTTGTTGTCACCATAACGTTTCCACAGATCGATCAGGGCATAGGGTGCAGGATAATGTTCAGGGCTGGCCTTTGCCGCCACCTGCCTGCGTAAATAACCTGCTAGCAATGGGCGCAGAAAACGATTTGAAGTCAGGCGCAGATACCATTTTGCTTCATGTTTGGCTGGTGATTTGAGTACAGTCTCGCGTGCGGCTGTTAGTAGCTGACGTTCTGGGACCACCACATCTACGAGACCGATCCTTTTTGCTGCTCGTGCAGACAGGGGGCGTCCACTTAACATCATATCCATCGCTGCCGGTGCGCCAAGCAGCGGTATAGAGCGAGCTACTCCACCAAAGCCGGGATGGATTCCCAGTTTTATCTCAGGCAGGCCAATACGTGTTTTGTCAGTAGCAACACGGTAGTTGCAGGCCAGTGCCAATTCGGTTCCTCCACCGAGACAGAAGCCATTGATCATCGCCAGCGTCGGGCAGGGCAGGGCTTCGATCTGGTCCATGATGGATTGACCACGTTGAATCAATTCGCGTGCTTTGTCGAGAGTGTCGAATTCCAGAAATTCACGAACGTCGGCACCGAAAATAAAACCGCTGGCTTTTCCTGAACGAAAGATTACTGCGTGCGGTGAATATTTTTGCAGATCATCGAGGTGTTCTTTCAGTTCCAGCAGTACTGCTTTAGATAGCGAGTTGGCACTTTCGCCAACACGATCCAGTGTCAGCCAGGCGATGTTGTTTTCATCCGTATCGAGAGTCCAATGTTTATTTTTTCTGATATCAGTCATTGTCACGCTCCAGCAGAACTGCACCGCCCTGGCCGCCACCGATACACAATGACGCGACACCTCGTGTTTTGTTGTTGCGTTTTAGTACATGCAGGAGATGTAATGTGATGCGGGCACCGCTGGCACCAACCGGGTGGCCGATACTGATACCGCCACCATCAATGTTGAGTCTTTCGATGTCCAGTTCACCAAAGGCACTGCGTAAGTGTAATTGTTCGCGGCAGTAGTCCTGGTCTGCCCAGGCTTTACGGCAGGCAAGTACCTGTGCGGCAAAAGCTTCATTGATTTCCCAGTAGTCGATATCATCCATTTTCAGGCGGCGGCGTTTGAGCAGCGGCGTCATGGCATGTATCGGCCCGAGTCCCATGACGGAAGGGTCCAGCGCTGCCCATTGTATATCCCTGAGTCGCCCCATTACCGGCAGGTCATATTGTTTGACCGCTTTCTCGCTGGCCAGTACCAGCCATGCTGCACCATCCGTTACCTGGGCACTGTTGCCCGCCGTTATCTTGCCGAAATGACGGTCAAATACGGGTTTAAGTTTGGCCAGGTTGGCCATGCTGGAGTCACGGCGCAGGCCGTCATCCTGATCATAATGCTTGCCCTTGCGATCATACACGGCCACCAGTTCCTCGAGATGGCCGTTGTCGACTGCATCGGCAAGGCGCTGTTGGCTGAGCAGGGCATAGCTGTCGATTTCTTCTCTGGAAAGCTGGAATTGATAAGCCAGGATCTCGGCAGTCTGGCCCATGGACAGGTCGACAACCGGGTCGTGCAAGCCGCAAAGCAGGCCGATTACTGGTTTGAAGTATGCTGGACGGAGCCTGGCAATGGCTGCCAGTTTGTCAGTGAACGAGCGCGCACGACTAAAGTCAGAAAGCCAGCCCACCATGTCGTCGTTAAGCAGCACCGGGGCACGGCTCATGGTATCGACACCGCCAGCCAGTACCAGTTCGGCATCGCCGCTGGCTATGTTGCGGGCAGCTGAGTCGAGTGCCTGCAGACCGGAAGCGCAGTTACGCTGCACCGTCCAGGCAGGTGTTGTTTCACCACAGCCGAGTCGTAATGCAGCAATGCGCGCAATGTTGACCTCATCGGGACCTGGCATGACGCAGCCAAGAATAACTTCATTGAAGCTGTCGTTAGCAAATGGCATTCGATTCAGCAATGGTTTGCCCGCCGCGACTGCGAGGTCAGCTGCCGTAAATGGACCCGGCTTACCGCGCGCCTTCAGGAACGGGCTGCGTGTGCCATCAACGATGTATACGGGTCTGCCTTTAATCATAATAGTTCAGTTTCAAGTGTTAAGTTCCAAGTTCCAAGTTCCAAGTTTTAAGTTCCAAGTTCCAAGTTTTAAGATATTTAGTCCCTGTCCTTAATCTTAGTCCTTCCTCTGGCATTCTCAACCGCTCCTTTCGCCGGCTTGAATGAATCCACCTGTATACATTCGCGCCTTGCCGCCCAGGCATTGAGTAGTTGATCGCCTTCCTCAGTTGTAATGATCTCCTGTTCGATACCTGCATTTATTTTTTCAGTGTCCGTGGCGATGTCGCTAAGCTGACCAAGCAGGGCCTTTTGTAATCGCTTGTCTATGTCAGCCGTATTGACTAACTGGCGCAGTGTGTCTTCAAGCATGGCAGTCGGTTCCTGTGGGTCCTCGCTGATGAAAATACCGGCAATCAGCCGGTCGCGGGCCTCAGAGGGCTGTTGCAGTAGATGTGCAACACGGTGGTTAAGCCTGTCATTCGGCAGATGGAAGCGCCTGCCCAGTGGAAAGGTGACAAGTCTTAGCGCCCAGCCAACCGCCTTGACCGGAAGGTTACGATACAGTTCCAGCAGTGCTTCCTGCACCTGGTACAGGCAATACTGGCTGGCCCAGTCTAGTAGCACCCTGTCTGCTTTTTTCTCACCACTGTCCAGAAAATATTTTAATACGGCAGAGCCAAGATAGAGATAACTCAGGGCATCTGCCAGTCGACCGGATAAGGCCTCACGTCGTTTCAGGCTACCACCTAGCAGCATCACCGAGGTATCAGCCGCGACAGCAAAACAGGCACTCATCCTGGAGATCTGTTGATAATAGCGGTGGGCGTAACTGTCAGGTGCAGAGATGATGCGTGCATCGGTTATAGCGAGTACCAGACTACGGGCTATATTGCTGATAGACCAGCCAATGTGACCAAACAATGCCTCATCAAAATCTTTATTACTTTGCGGGTTATCTTTATCCAGCGCCGCGCGCATTTCTTTTAACAGATATGGGTGACAGCGCACAGCACCCTGACCGAATACAATCATCGTGCGGGTAAGAATGTTTGCTCCTTCAACCGTGATGCCCACCGGTATCGCCTGATAGGCGTTCCCAACAAGGTTGCGTGGACCCAGGCAAATACCGCTGCCGCCCTGTACATCCATAGCATCATTGATAGTCTTACGCATCATCTCCGTAAGGTTGTATTTCGCAATGGCCGACAACACCGAGGGCTTCTCACCCATATCAACTGCGGTACAGGTAAGACAGCGCGTTGCTTCCATGATATAGGTATAGCCGGCTATTCTGGAAAGCGCCTCTTCGACCCCTTCAAAGTGACCTATGGGTACCCGGAACTGATGACGGATACGTGAATAGGCGCCGGTAGCCGCTGATACCAGTTTGCCGGCACCGGTACTGAGGGCAGGCAGGGAGATTGATCGACCGACAGCCAGGGATTCCATCAGCATACGCCAGCCCTGCCCGATGCCAGCCGGACCGCCGATAATCCAGTCTATGGGAATGAAGACATTCTTGCCTGTGTTGGGGCCATTCTGAAATGGGGTATTTAATGGGTTATGCCGGTCACCAATCTTAATGCCTTTACTGTCGGTCGGTATCAGTGCAAGGGTAATGCCCAGAGATTTTTTATCACCAAGCAGATGGTCCGGGTCATAAAGCTTGAACGCGAGGCCTAGCACGGTCGCCACGGGGCCCAGCGTGATATAGCGTTTATTCCAGTTTAAGCGTACGCCCAGTACATCTTTTTTACCGCCATGTTCTCCACGACAGACCACGCCGTTGTCAGTCATGGCGCTGGCATCAGAGCCAGCTTCCGGTCCAGTCAATGCGAAGCAGGGTATCTCATCACCTACCGCCAGACGGGGCAGATAATAGTTTTTCTGTTCGTCAGTACCGTAGTGCAGTAAAAGTTCAGCCGGTCCCAGTGAATTTGGAACCATGGTTGTCACTGCGGCAGTAATACTGCGACTGGCAATCTTGCTGATGACGCAGGAATGGCCGTAGGCTGAAAACTCAAGACCACCGTATTGTTTGGGAATAATCATGCCGAAAAAACGCTGTTTGCGCAGATAGGCCCAGACCTCAGCCGGCAGGTCTTTTTTCTTTTCAGTAATTTCCCAGTCACTGATCAGCGCACACAGCTCTTCCACAGGGCCATCAATAAAGGCCTGCTCGTCAGCATTGAGATGAGCGGGCGGCGTCGCTTGCAAACGTTTCCAGTCAGGCTTGCCTGAAAATAATTCGCTGTCCCACCAGACTGTCCCAGCTTCCAGAGCAATCCGTTCAGTCACGGACATTTCCGGTAATTGTTTTCGAAACAGAACGAGTAATTTGTCGCTGATTAACGAGCGACGCAGGTCATGTAAGAATAAAGGTGCCGCTATGATACCGAGAAGTAAAAGATTTAGCAGGGCAACAGGTGTGCTCAGTGAATCACTGATAACCGAGATGATGATCCAGATTGCGATAGCAGGCACCCATATTTTTGGTGGGCAACGCTGATAAGCAAGCAAGAGAAATATGGTTATTGTCAGAAACCACCACAACATATAGGCCTCCTTTTATTTGTTCTTCATTCTATACCCTTCGACAGTAAAATATACAACTGGTTCGGGAAAGGCAGGGGAAAGGGGAAAGGTAAAAGGGGAAAGGATCTTCAAAATCAAAACCATCACAGTATTATTGCCCTGCCCAGGTTTTGATTTTCCTTTCCCCCTTTCCCCCTTTCCCCCTTTCCCCTTTTACCTTTCCCCTTCGCCCTTCTCTTTCCACGGCATTTTGCTGTAGCTTGCTTCATCATCAAAGCTTTGCAGTGGGAACTTCAGGATGTCGAACCAGGGTGATATGTCGAAATCCAGTGGTGAAAACAGACGTGAGTTTCGGTGTGTCAGTTCTTTATAGCCGAAGTCATTTTCCTGCAGTACAGGCAAAATTGGATAACTGACATTCTGAAAGGCCTGAGCAATCAGGGTGGAGCAAACGGTTCGCGTTTCCGGGCCAGCGTTATGGTGGAACAGGGTAGAGCGCCAGCGTCTGGGCAGGATACCGTAAGGAAACATAAACCTCGCCAGATCAAGCACCTGCCGCAGATCATAATCTGTACCCAGTTTTTCTATCACAAACGAGATGACGTGAGCACGGTCTTCAAGTGAGAGCGCACTGGGGCGACAAAGACGAAGGCGAAATGAGCGATATTCTTCCAACGGAGTGAGGATGGTTCCTTTGCCAAGTATGGCTTCTGC
>JAUWVE010000084.1 GCA_030617565.1 Gammaproteobacteria bacterium
TAAGACCAAGACAAAAACAAAGACCAAAATCAAAAGCAAGATCGGAGGCAACATTGTAGGTCCGAATTCATTCGGACAATAATATCTGTGCGAATGAATTCGCACCTACAGAGTTAATCACATTATGCTCACACAACAAGGTTTTGACTTTCCTTTCCCCTTTTACCTTTTCTCTTTCCCCCTGGTTTTCATCCCCTTTTGGGTTGTCGAGCACTGGAAGGCTGGGCCGGAAATAGTGCGGTGCATGTCTGAGCTTGTGTGGTATCTCGACTCATGAGTATATATCAGAGTCCCACATATGACCCTGGACAAGGCACGGTCCGCAGTTAATGGTTATTCCCTTAACAAGGATTGTAATGCAGGATTGGGTCATATGTGGGGCTCCCTTTGGGCACAGCGAGTAGCCATCATCTACTGCGTTGCGTCTCTTGGAAAGGACACGGCCATTCCCTGCGAAACACGCCTTGCAGCTAATAGCTACTCGCTGTGCTGATATGTGCTCATGAGTCGAGATACCACACTGGCGAGTTCACCGCGCCCGGTCCAGACTGAAGCGCGCAGAGTAGCCGGAGGCCAACACATCGGGGCGGCTTTTCTTTGGTTCTGTTTCTTTTGTCCGTACAAAAGAAATGAACTCGCCCATGAAGGGCGAAACCTTCGGCTTAGCCTAAGCACAAGAACAAAAAAGAAACCCCAGCCGTGCGCCAGCACAAAAAAACCTCAAGCAATCCTCTTCAACATAACCAACGCTATGCCCAGAAATATCAACAAAGGAATAAATGCTCCCGCCATTGGCGGAATACCATAAATAAGAACAAGAAACCCAAAACCCTTTGCCATGGCAAAGAATACCAGCCCAAGCATGATCCCAAGAAACAATGTGCCCCCTACTCCTCCACTTCTGACACTACGAAAAACAAAGGGAATACCCAGTAAAACCATCACAATGATTGCCATCGGTGCTGAAATTTTTTGCCAGAATGCCAGTTCATAGTGGGCTGTGTTCTGCGAGTTTTTCTTTAGATGTTTTATATATCTATCCAGATCAACAGCGGACAATTGTTCAGGTCTTACAAGAAAAACTTTGAGCACTTTCGGCCCCAGTTTTGAATGCCAGTTTGCCGATTTAAGGTGTATAGTCTCAATTCCCTTGTCGGATAAAACACTTTGCCTCAGGTTGTAGAGCACCCATTGGTCATTATCAAACTTGCCGCTGTCCGCAACGGCAGCGGCACGCATATTCCCTTCACCATCAAACTCGAATATTTTTACATTCAGAAGTTTCAGATCAGGCAGCATCTCTCCTACCTGGATAATAGAATTATCATCACGCATCCATAAACCAAAATCTGAATGCTGACTGACACTTTTCTGCAGAGCCTCAGAGCGACCACGCTGTGCCTGCGTTTCCGCAAAGGGTGTAATAAATTCACCAATCAATACTGCTGATAGAATGATAATTGCAGCGGTCTTCATCACAGAGCCGGATATTCCCATAATGGACATACCGGCAGCGCGCATAACGATCAGTTCAGAATCGACTGCCAGTGAAGACAGACCAAGCATGGTCCCTAACAGGGCTGCCATGGGGAAAATTTCGTAGACAACACGTGGTGTACTTAGAATAAGAAAAACCACCATATCGATGAAACCATAGTTTCCAGTGCCAACGCGTGTAATTTCATCCAGAAACTGGATAAACATAAACAGGCCAACCAGTACAAATATCACCATAGAAGTGTATTTGAAAATGGTACGTCCAAGGTACCAGTCGAGGATTTTCATCAGTGCCGTAACCAGTCGATGCCGGGCATCAGGGAGCGGTTTGCCATCCGCCGCTGCAGCATATATAAAGCAAAAAACAGAAAAATACCATGCACCCACCACATGCCGACAAATACAGGCAATTTTTCAGATTTTAATAATGCATGGGCATAGCCAAGTATATTGGAATAGAGAAAATACATACCAATCGCTCCCATGATGCGGCCTAGCCGTCCTCGCCGTACATCGAGAGAGCTGAAGGCCAGTGCCAGTATGGCCAGTACAGGAACGATGGCAACCTTTGACAGGCGCCACTGGATTTCAACCTTGTGAATCCTTTCATTACTTTCCAGTAGCTCACCAAAAGACATTTCTTTAGGGTACAGATTTTCGGAAACTTTCTTTACCGGTTTTATCCTGATAGCGTAAGTTTCAAAATCAATCATACGGTAATCAGCATTACCGGGTATCCCTTCATAGCGAGAGCCATTTCTCAGAATAATAAATCGGTCGCCGGTATTCGCATCGATTTGCTGAAAACCTTTTTCAGCTACCACTACCCCTTCCCTTTGCTGTGCCGCACCGTAAACAAAAATATTGCGCAGCGTATTATCATCCAGTCCGACTTCTTCCACATAGTAGACCGCCTGACCTTTTTGCGCTTCATTGAAAATACCGGGTGTAATGGCTGAGACCATGGCCCGTTCAAGTCCTTCCTGTTTTAGTGTTTTTGCCTTAACATCTGCACCGGGAGCGATAAACAGAGCAAACATAGCAATAACTGAAGCCAGCACCATGCCCATCACGATCAGGGGCTTAAAAAGCCGCCTTAATCCAACGCCACTGGCAGCCCAGATAGTGAGTTCGTTGTCACGTATCCAACGATCCATAACCATCAAAATGGCAAGAAAAAACATGACCGGCAGCAGGACATCAAAAGTTGAAACCAGTCGTAAACCGAGCAGGGTCAACACCAGATCAGCAGGTACGTCGCCTCTGGCCGCCTGCGACAACAGTGACACCAGCCTTGCTACCAGAAAGATACTGAAAATTATGATAGTAGCGGCTATGCCGGTGTAGGTAATTTCCCGAGTGAGTGAGCGATCGAGAATCAATGCTATGTCCCTTTTAAATGATAAACAGGCCTGACTGGCTGCAAATGCCGTTATAATATTATTAGGACAATATATCATACGCCCCTGAATCGCGAAATCCTGAGGAAGAAATGATGGAATATAAAGTAAAAAGCGGCAGCCCGGAAAAGCAACGCTCTGCCTGCCTGGTGGTGGCTGTATTTAAAGATCAGGTACTGAGCCCCGCTGCCAGCAGTATTAATGATGCGACCGGACGAATGATTTCATCCTTACTAAAGCGTGGTGACATCTCCGGGGAATGCGGCAATATGCTGATGCTACCGCAGGTTTCCGGCATCCCTGCAGAACGTGTCTTGCTGGCTGGCTGTGGAAAGGCCAATGAATTTAGTATCAAAAAACTTCTTAAAGTAACGGATGGGGTCATTAGAAAGCTGCAACAAAATAAAATTACTGAGGCATCATTATTTCTGCCTGAACTCACTATAGAGAATAGTGATATCGGCACACGCATAGAACAAATTGTTATTCAGGCAGGACATAGCAGTTATCAATCCGACAGCCTGAAAACAGATAAGAAGGAAAACAAATCACGGCTTCAGAAGATTACCCTGTTTGTTCCCGAACGCAGCGACCTTGCTACCGGCAGACAAGCACTGCTGAATGGCCAGGCGATCGCAGCAGGCGTTAAAATGGCACGGCAGCTGGGCGACCTGCCCGGCAACATCTGTACACCAACCTACCTGGCTGAACAGGCAGCAGAAATTGCCACAGCCTTCGGTATGAAAATCAAAGTACTGAATGAAAAGGCAATGGAAAAGCTGTCGATGGGCGCATTACTCTCTGTTTCTCGCGGCAGCCGGCAGGAAGCCAGGCTGATCGTCCTTGAACATAGGGGCGGCAGTAGCAAACAAGCCCCCATAGTACTGGTTGGCAAAGGCTTGACCTTTGATGCCGGTGGTATTTCTTTAAAATCCTCATCAGGGATGGATGAGATGAAATATGATATGTGTGGTGGCGCAAGTGTTCTTGGAACCATGCTTGCGATCGCAGAGATGAACCTGCCCCTGAATGTTGTCGCAATTGTACCAAGCTCAGAGAACCTTCCTGATGGTGATGCCAATAAACCGGGCGATATCGTCACCAGCATGTCCGGGCAGACCATAGAAATACTGAATACTGATGCCGAAGGCAGATTGATACTGTGTGACGCCCTGACCTATGCTGAGCGCTTCAAGCCCACGACAGTCATTGATATCGCCACACTTACGGGTGCCTGCGTCGTTGCCCTGGGTGCACATGCCAGCGGTCTATTCAGTAATGATGAGTCCCTCACAGAGGAACTCGTAGATGCCGGTAATACGTCACAGGATAGAGTCTGGCCTATGCCGCTGTGGGATGAATATGATCACCAGCTAAAAAGTAATTTTGCCGACATGGCCAATATTGGCGGCTCAAAAGCCGGGGCGGTAACTGCAGCCTGCTTCCTGGCCCGTTACACAGAAAATTATAACTGGGCACATCTGGATATCGCCGGCACAGCATGGTTGAGTGGCTCGAAAAAAGGGGCTACCGGCAGACCTGTCAGGCTACTTTGCGAGTTTCTGCGCAGCAGGGCTTCCAGCGCGTGAGTCAGATTGACTTCCATATCCTTGACAACAAGGATAATTCGTCATTATTAGTGTATGCATGCCGTGTTGCTCGAAAAGCCTATAAAAATGGCTACAGAGTATATATACGGGTGGAAAATGAACAGGACATGCAGCAACTTGATACTTTACTGTGGACATTCAGCGAGCTGGACTTCATTCCTCATGCCAGCATTGCGACAGAATGCGGACAGGAAGCCGTAATTATTGGTATGATCGAGCATGAGGGTGACAGCAACATGGTACTTATTAATATAAGCACAAAAATGGCCAGTAATTATTCTCACTATTCACGTGTTATTGAGCTTATTAGCAATGACCCCGGTTGTAAGTCTGCCGGCAGAGATCGTTATCGTAAATATAAACAGATGAATGAAAAACTGAACAATCACCTGGTATCAGTAAACTGACATGAGTAAAAATAAAGGAACAGCCAATGGCACACATTTATCGGATGCCATCCGTTCGTTGCAGAATTTACTGAATGACGTCAGTACCGAAGCGGTTGATGCCACGGACGAGGCAGTAAACGAAACCACTGTCGACGAAATATTCGAAGAAACCGTAGAATTCCCTCACGAAGAAACAATTGAAGTTGATCCTGTGACCATAGAGCCGGCTTCAGTTGATATAGATAGTCATTTTGATATGAATATCCCCCCTGCACTTCCAGATGAAGATGAGGAAGCGGAAGATGTGATCCCCACCCTGTCGGAAACAATAGTTGCTGGCGATATTCCTGTACTCAAAGAAATCGTAAGATTACCTGACGGCAGCACCATTCCTGAACCTGACCCTGGTATGACGCTAGAGCAGG
Organism: Gammaproteobacteria bacterium; assembly: GCA_030617565.1. GTDB lineage: Bacteria > Pseudomonadota > Gammaproteobacteria > BMS3Bbin11 > BMS3Bbin11 > BMS3Bbin11. Next base: position 5,322 of record JAUWVE010000084.1, read on the forward strand.
CTATTGATAGCGACAGCCTGCCAACACCGGTTTCCGATGCGGCTGAAGCGGCTGCTGATGCAGTCCAGATCATACTTGCCCGTTATCGAGGTAAACCGTTAACTTCTGATGTGCGTGAAGAAATCAAATCAGCAGTAACAGAAATACTGAACAATTCCCCCGAACTGGAAATACCCGATTCAATCATCTAAAACCAGTTTTACCTGCTGCCTGCACTAATAAACCATGGAACTGACTATGAGTGACAATACACTCGACAAAAATTATCAACCCGATGAGATAGAACAAACTATCTATAAAAAGTGGGAAGACAACCACTGGTTCAGTCCCAGCGGAGAAGGCGATCCGTATTGCATCATGATACCACCGCCTAACGTTACCGGTTCTTTACATATGGGGCATGCCTTTCAGGACACGATCATGGACGCGCTAACGCGTTATCACCGTATGAGCGGAAAAAACACGCTCTGGCAGCCAGGCACCGACCATGCCGGCATCGCCACACAGATGGTCGTCGAACGTCGACTCAATACAGAAGGAAAAACCCGTCACGACCTGGGACGAGATGAATTCATCAAGCAAATCTGGAAATGGAAAGAACATTCGGGAGGCACCATTACCCGTCAGCTTCGACGCATGGGCACCTCGCCTGACTGGTCACGTGAGCGCTTCACTATGGATGAAGGGCTTTCGCATGCCGTCAATGAAGTCTTTGTACAACTGTACAAAGAAGGACTGATCTATCGCGGTAAGCGGCTGGTCAACTGGGATCCAGTTCTACATACCGCCGTCTCAGACCTTGAAGTTATTTCGACTGAAGAAAATGGCAAGCTGTGGCATATGCGCTATCCCTTTAGCTCTGGCAACGGCTATCTTGTGGTGGCGACCACCCGACCGGAAACCATGCTGGGTGATGCGGCGGTAGCTGTCCATCCTGATGATGAACGTTACCAGCAGCTAATCGGTCAAACGGTACAACTGCCCCTGACAGACAGGGTAATTCCTATAATCGCCGACGATCATGTTGACCCGGAATTCGGCACCGGCTGCGTCAAGATCACTCCTGCCCACGACTTTAATGACTATGCCATAGGCCAGAGACACGATTTACCATTTATCAATATCTTTACGGTTGATGCCGCTATCAATGATGAGGCGCCCGGTGACTACGTCGGCATGGACCGCTTTGATGCACGAAAGAAGATTATAGATGATCTTGATGCCCTTGGCCTGCTGGAAAAAACCGATGACCATAAACTGATGGTACCGCGGGGTGACCGATCGCACAGCGTCATTGAACCCTATCTCACTGATCAATGGTACGTCAAAGTTGCACCGCTGGCAGAGCCGGCCATCAAGGCTGTCGAAAATGGCGACATCAAGTTTGTTCCTGAGAACTGGAGCAAGACCTACTTCGAATGGATGAATAATATCGAAGACTGGTGTATCTCCAGGCAGATCTGGTGGGGCCACCG
>JAUWVE010000057.1 GCA_030617565.1 Gammaproteobacteria bacterium
TTGCGGGTTTTTGAGGGAAAATGTGAGTCCAAAAGCCACAATAGCTATGAACAGCAGAAAATAAAAAAACAGCTTCATGTTGTCTTCCTTGCTGAATACATAATAAGCATTCTACCTGTACGGGAGAGAAATGGCATTAAGGAACCTATGATTAATTAAGGGTACCTCTATTAATTCTGGATAATTCAGATTGGATTCAAAAACTGCCAGATCAAGGCAAGAATCGCACGTAATAGTTTAGTCTATTGCGAAGGTTCTTAACGCAGAGATGGCGGGTTTTGGGCCCAAGATGATTGTTCATGAATTAATAGAGGTACCCTTAAAACCCTTAAGTCATAAAAAAACCCGCCGTATTGCAAGTGGCGGGTTTTGTGTGGATTATGTCAATCAACAGAATCAGGGAATATCAACGCGCTGACGCAATTCTTTGCCAGGCTTAAAGTGCGGCACATGCTTATCCGGTACAGTCACAGAGTTACCTGTTTTAGGGTTGCGCCCTACACGCGCTCGACGATGATGCAAAGTAAAACTGCCAAAACCCCTCACTTCAATTCTTTCTCCGCTGGATAGTGCACTGGTCAGGCATTCAAGAATGACTTTAACTGCCAGTTCCACATCACGATAGCCAAGCTGATTTTGGTCAGCCGAGAGTAAATCAATAAGCTCTGATTTTGTCATCGTCCTTACGGTCCCCTGCCGTCACGCGTATTAGTCGTTGATTATCTGTTACTTTTTTGACAACTGTTCTTTTAGCTTATCACCAAGTGAGGTCATACCGCCAGTTGATTTGGCTGAGTATTCGCGTACCGCCTCGCTTTCTGCTTCGGCTTCAAGCGCCTTGATGGAAAGAGAGATCCTACGGCTCTTGCGATCTATGCTGGTGATTTTTGTTTCGATAGTATCACCTTCACTGAGTACACTGCGCGCATCTTCTATCCGGTCCTGCGAAATCTCGGAAACACGCAGATAACCTGTAACCAGATCAACCAGTTTAACCACGGCTCCCTTGGTATCAACGCTTTCTACGGTCCCAGTAATAGTCGCACCCTTGCCGTGCTCGGCAACAAAGCTGGTGAAAGGATCACCTTCAACCTGTTTCAGACCCAGTGAAATACGCTCACGTTCGGCATCAATAGCAAGAATGACGGTTTCTACTTCATCACCCTTCTTGAAATCCATCACGACTTCCTCACCCGGGCGCTCCCATGACAGGTCGCTAAGGTGAATCAGGCCATCGATAGCACCATCCAGGCCAACGAAAATGCCAAAGTCGGTAATGGACTTGATACTACCCGATACCTTGTCATTTTTATTGTGTGTGGCAGCAAAAGCTTCCCATGGGTTGGTTGAACATTGCTTCATGCCAAGAGAAATACGACGGCGCTCAGCATCGATGTCCAGCACCATAACTTCGACTTCATCACCAACCTGAACAACCTTGGAAGGATGAATGTTCTTGTTGGTCCAGTCCATTTCAGAAACGTGAACCAGGCCTTCTACGCCGTCTTCAATTTCTACAAATGAACCATAATCGGTAACGTTTGTGACCTTGCCGATTATGCGTGTATCACGAGGATAACGGCGCGGCAGATCGCCCCATGGATCTTCTTCAGTCTGTTTAAGGCCGAGTGAAACACGGTTACGTTCCTTATCAAACTTCAGCACACGTGCCTCAATTTCATCACCAACGGTGAGCACTTCTGAAGGATGCTTGACGCGCTTCCAGGATATGTCCGTGATATGCAGCAGGCCATCGATACCGCCAAGATTGACGAATGCACCGTAGTCGGTCAGGTTTTTGATAACGCCCTTGACCAGTTGACCTTCTTCCATATTTTCCAGCAGCGCTTCACGTTCTGCCGTCAGTTCTTTCTCAACCACGGCGCGGCGGGAAACAACAACATTATTTCGCGGGCGATCGATCTTGATGATCTTGAATTCCAGGTCCTTGCCTTCGAGATAGGTAGCATCCTTAACCGGACGCACGTCAACCAGCGAGCCAGGCAGGAAGGCCCGGATCGTACCGAGGCCAACGGTAAAGCCGCCTTTGACCTTGCCGGTAATGCGACCGATGACAATGACATCTTTCTCGTGGTCTTTTTCAAGGTCTTCCCATGCACGCGCACGGATGGCCTTTTCACGGGACAGGCGGGTTGTACCTGTTCCGTCTTCAACTGATTCAATAGCAACTTCTACATCGTCGCCGACTTTTACTGTCAGTACGCCATCGGCATCCTTGAATTCACCCGCAGGGATTTCACCCTCGGTCTTCAGCCCGGCATTAACAATTACATAATCATCATTGACATCTACGACCTGTCCGATCGTTACTTCTCCGGAACGCATCTCCGCCTTTGACAGGCTCTGTTCCAGCAATTCAGCAAATGTTTCACTCATGGTTTAAATACAACTCGGTTTGATTGCATCGGGTACGGCCCACAGAGTATTAGTAGGCATTGGTTAATGTTATCCGCTGACCAGCAACGCCCAACAGGCGTACAGGCTAATCGTTACAGACTCTGGTACCCGACTTTCTGCCTGACATGCCCGATCACCTGTTCCAGGCTCATTTCGGACGTATCCAGCACAATCGCGTCTGCTGCGGGAATCAAAGGAGAATTCGTGCGTCCCGCATCACGTGCGTCGCGCTCAGAAATCACCGTAAAAAGACGCGGGATACTATCATTTATTCCCTTTTCCTTCAACTGCTTATATCGTCGTTCTGCCCTTATTTGCGCGGAAGCAGTCAGAAAAAACTTGTGTGCGGCATCGGGAAACACCACCGTCCCCATATCCCGGCCATCGGCAACCAGGCCGGGTGGCTGGCGAAAATCTCGCTGCCGCTGCAGCAGTGCCATACGGATATCGCCGTCAGCAGCCAGTTTTGAAGCCATCGCACCGCATTCCTCTGTACGAATCGAAGATGAAATATCTGTACCGGCAAGCAGCACATCCGCACCGCCATCAGCGGCAGGCTTGAAAGCAAGCTTTAGCTCTAGCGCCAGCGAAACAATTTTTTCTTTCTCCTCAGTCAATTCGAGACCTGCCAGTTCAACGGCATAGGCCAATGCCCGATAGATCGCACCGGAATCGAGATAATGCCAGCCCAGGCGCGCTGCCAGCTGCTGACTGACCGTGCCCTTGCCAGAGCCACTGGGGCCGTCGATAGTAATTACCGGAACTTCAGTCACTGGTTAATGACCGTGATATTCAGGCCACAGCTTTCAGCCAGAGACTGAAAATCAGGAAAAGACGTGGCAACGTTGTCGCAGTCCTCAATCATTATTTCCGTATTGCTCAACAGTCCTGCCATGGCAAAGGCCATGGCAATACGATGGTCGCCCTGGCTGTCTACCGTGCCGCCCTGAATCTGGCCACCCTGCACGCGCATGCCGTCTGCTGTTTCGGTGATATCAACACCAATATTGGTCAGGCCTCTGGCCATCGCCGCAATACGATCAGATTCCTTAACCCTGAGTTCTTCCGCCCCGCTAAGAATGGTTTCACCACTGGCCACAGCCGCAGCAATAAGAATGGCTGGAAACTCATCGATGGCCAGCGGCACGTGGGCTTCATCAATATGAATACCATGCAAGGATGCAGATTGTATAACCAGATCTGCCACCGGTTCACCGCCTACAGTACGTTCATTTTTCAGTTCAATATCCGCACCCATCTGCTTGAGTATAAAGAGAATTCCTGTTCGTGTTGGGTTGATGCCGACGTTCTTAATCTCGACTCGTGAGTTCGGTGCGATGGATGCACCGACAATGAAAAAGGCGGCAGAAGAAATATCCCCCGGCACCACCATATCGGTCGCCGTTAGGCGAAAACCTGGTTCCAGACAAATCCTGGAGCCATCACTGCTGAGCGGGTAACCAAAGCCTCGCAACATACGCTCGGTGTGATCTCTGGTTGGAGCAGGCTCTGTCACACAGGTCTTGCCTTCGGCATATAAAGCGGCAAGCAACAGGCAGGATTTTACCTGTGCACTGGCCATAGGCATCTGATAATTGATGGCACGCAGGCCATCAGCAGGTCTAATTTGCAAGGGTGGAGTGCCGCCCTCAGCGGTACTGATTTGTGCACCCATCTCGGTCAGAGGGTGGACAACCCGGCGCATCGGTCTGCTGGAAAGAGATTTGTCTCCGATTAGACTTGAGGGAAACGACTGCCCGCTTAACAGGCCTGACAACAAGCGCATTGCCGTACCGGAATTCCCCATATCCAGATCATGCTGCGGCTGTCTCAGTCCGTGCAGACCCACCCCACGAATCACCAGTCGGCCTTCATCCGGCCCCTCAATGTTGACGCCCATAGCACGGAAGGCAGCGATCGTTGCCAGAACGTCCTCACCTTCCAGCAAACCGCTTACGTGGGTGACGCCCTCTGCCAGGGAACCCAATATCACCGATCGATGTGACATGGATTTATCACCGGGAATGCGAATGGTGCCTGCTAATTTTCCACCGGGGCTAATTTTGAAACGTTTACTCACTCGTTGCTCCACACGGGCCTACTCATCATTTGCCACCTTTGTGACCTCAGGTAATTTGTCACGTGCTGTTTTAGCACGCCGGAATGCCTGCTCCAGCTGCTCGCCATCAGACTTTTCCAGCAACTCCCTGTAACCGGCCAGCTGCTGCTCCATCGACTTCAGTAGCGGAATCAGTTCGCCTCGATTGGCCAGGCAGATATCGCGCCACATGACTGGGCTGCTGCCAGCGATGCGGGTAAAATCTCTAAAGCCACCGGCTGTATTGGCGAATATTTCTTCATGGCGATCCTGTTGGGAGAGGAAATCCACCAGTGAATAAGCCAGTAAATGGGGTAGATGGCTGGCCGCCCCCAGCATGGCATCATGGTCTTCAACTGACATCCTGACCACCCTGGCACCACAGACCTCCCACATCGCCTGTACCAGTTGAATGTCTGTCTCGGAATTTTCGGCCAGCGGTGTAAGAATTACCCTGTGATCAACAAACAATTCGGCAAATGAAGCGGCGACACCGGCATTCTCCGTGCCGGCTATCGGGTGCCCGGGCACAAAACAATCGACCTTGTCACCTAATGCCTGACGGGCAGCAGTAGCCACACTACCTTTGACACTGCCGGCATCGGTCACTACACAATGAGCAGGAATGTAATCGGTAATAGCCTCTAATATTGGCGCCATAGTTGATACCGGGCTAGCCAGCACCACCATGTCAGCCTCATTCATTGCCTGTACCGGATCACTTTCTGCGTTATCGATCACACCCAGCTGCAGGGCCAGATCCAGAGTCTCCTGACTGCGTGCCACGCCGGTGATCTGACTGACCGCATCATGTGCTTTCAGTGCACGTGCCAGAGAACCACCGATCAGACCGACACCAATGATAACGACATGTCCCAGACTGCAATCAGACATTCGTTTCCAGTTCTCCAGCCTCAAATACCCTGTCCATCACTTCGACAAACCTTTCATTTTCATCTTCAGTGCCGATGGTTACCCGTAGAAAGTCCGGCATACCGTAATTTGCAATCGGCCTGACGATGACACCCAACTGCATCATCGCATCAAATATATCCTGCGCGGGTCGTGAAAAATCAATGGCGAGGAAATTGCCTGCCGAAGGGATGTAGCTCAAGCCCCTCGATTGACAGGCATCCATTAAATACGCCATGCCTGTCTGATTCATTTCTCTACTTAACTCAATATGTGAGTCGTCATCAAGCGCCGCTTCTGCAGCTGCCAGGGCCAGAGAATTTACATTAAACGGCTGCCGTACACGATTGATATAATTAGTAATTTCCGGCGATGACACGCTATATCCAACGCGCAGGCCCGCCAGGCCGAATATTTTGGAAAAGGTTCTGGTCACCAGAAGATTCGGGTAGTCCGCCAGCCATTGCGTACAATCCGGGTAGTCGGGATAAGTGCTAGCGGTGACATATTCCGCATAGGCCTCATCAATCACAACAATCACATGATCAGGAACTTCAGCAAGAAACAACTTCATCTCCACTGCCGTCAACCAGGTGCCGGTTGGATTGTTTGGATTAGCAATAAAAATCACTTTACTGCGGTCCGTTACAGCCTGCAGCATGGCCTGCAGATCATTGCCCCAGTTAAGCGCCGGCGTCTCCACCGGCTTACCGCCTACCGCCAGTGTTGCCAGGGGATAAACGGCAAAGGCATGGCGACTGAAAATTACTTCGTCACCCGGGTTCACAAATGCCCGGCAAACAAACTCAAGGATATCATTGGATCCATTACCCAGAGTGATGCAATCAACATCAAGATCATGGCGAGCAGCAATCTTCTGTTTTAATCCGGTACCATTACCGTCAGGGTAGCGCGCCAGATCATTTACAGCCTGTACCGCCTTCATGCCTAATGGCGAAGGCCCCAGAGGATTCTCATTGGATGCCAGCTTGATGGGTTTGCTGATGCCAAACTCAGCTGCCACCTCTTCTGCTGGCCTGCCGGGCTGATAGGGAGTAATTTTCCGCACACCCGGGGTGACCAGATCAGCGATATTCACAGGTCGAGCACAGATTTCGGGTAGGAACCCAAGAGCTTAAGCATCACTGCCTGCTGACCAATTTCTTCCAGTACTTCAGCAATTGCCGGCTCAGAAACGTGTCCATCCAGATCAAGAAAAAAGACATATTCCCATAGGCCGCCATGTGAAGGTCGAGACTCAATTTTACTCATGCTGACCTTGTGGCGTGCCAACGGTGCCAGCAATTTATACAGCGCACCCGCCTCATTCTGGCTGGAAACCATAATGCTGGTTCTGTCTTCACCGGTCGCACTGGTATCGATATTACCTATCACCAGAAAGCGCGTGGTGTTATTCGGGTCATCCTCAATATTGGAAACGAGCGATGCCAGCTGATACAGCTCACCGGCCTGCTCACCAGCAATCGCCGCAGCTGTGGAATCCTCTGCAGCACGCCTTGCTGCCTCGGCATTGCTGCTCACATTTACCTGTTCCGCATACTGCAAATTTGCTGCCAGCCATCTTCTACATTGAGCCAGTGACTGCTGGTGTGAATAAACACGAGTGATGGCCTGTAAGGAATCTGATTTCGTCAGCAGATGATGGTGAATACGCAGAGAAACTTCACCACATACTTTAAGTGTAGAGTCGACGAAATTATCCAGCGTATTGCTGATCACTCCTTCAGTTGAGTTTTCTATCGGCACGACACCAAAGTTTGCTGCCCCCGCCTCCACTTCACGGAACACATCATCTATAGAAGATAAAGGATGGATTTTGATTGCATAACCAAAGTGCTTTAGTGCAGCGGCATGTGAATAGGTTCCTTCCGGGCCCAGGAAACCCACCGTCAGCGGAGCTTCAGCAGAAAGGCAGGCAGACATCAGGGCACGGAACAAATGTGCTACATCATTGTCTTTCAACGGGCCTTTATTTTTCTCGATGACATGGCGCAAAACATCTGCCTCACGTTCAGGCCGGTAGAAAGTCCCGGTTTCACCCTGTGCACGTTTTGCTTCAGCCACGTTAACAGCAATCCCAGCACGCTCATTAAACAGGCTGAGAATTTTCTCATCCAGCGCATCGATGCGGTCACGCAGAAATTTTAAATCATTAGTAGATGTACTCATATTCCGAGCATACCATTTGATTAAACTACACGAACCTTTTTTATACCTTCAATATTTCTGACCGCCTGCATTGCATCAACAGGAATGACACTGTCCGTATCGACCAGTGTGTAAGCGATATCATCATGGCTCTGGTTAATCATATCGCGTATATTGATTTCATTCTCTGCCAGTACGGTAGAAATCTGCCCCAGCATATTTGGTATATTTGCATGCGTCACGACCAGCCGGTTGACGGCTTCTTTTGTCATATGCACATCAGGGAAATTGACAGAATTTGTAATATTTCCATTTTCAATGAAGTCCCGTAACTGATTTGCAACCATGATGGCGCAGTTGTCTTCTGCTTCCGTGGTAGATGCTCCGAGATGAGGCAATGCGATGACCTTGTCACAGCCTGCCAGCTCAGGGCTGGGGAAATCACAGACATAGGACTGGATTCGGCCGGATTCTATAGCCCGGCATACCGCCTCATCATCCACAATGCCATCACGGGCAAAATTAAGGATTACCGAACCGGGTCGCATCAAAGCCAGCGTTTCATCATTGATCATGTTGCGCGTCACATCAATCAACGGCACATGGAAGGTGACTACATCTACTTTATTGAGCAATACTTCGAGGCTATTGGCCCGCTCCACCTCTGAAGACAGCTTCCAGGCGCCTTCCACCGTCAGGCTCGGGTCATAGCCAACAACATTCATTCCCAGCGTCAGGCAGACGTTGGCCACAGAGCGGCCAATGGCTCCCAGACCAATCACCCCAATAGTACGTCCGGGCAACTCATATCCGGCAAATCTTTTCTTTCCTTCTTCAACTGCCTTGGACATAGCGGCTGCGTCGCTACTATCCAGTTCGCGTACATAATCCCATGCAGGTGTTATATTTCGAAATGCCAGCAACAAACCCGCAACCACCAGTTCTTTTACCGCATTGGCATTAGCACCCGGCGCATTGAAAACAGGAATTCCCATCTCAGTCAGTTTATCGACCGGAATATTGTTGACCCCGGCACCGGCACGTCCGACTGCCAGCAGTGATTCCGGTATCTCCATATCATGCATCTTGAAAGAACGCAGAATAATGGCTTCAGGATTTTCAACATCCGGACCAAAGTCATAAAGCGTCTTAGGCAGTTTTTCCAGGCCGACCGGGGAGAT
>JAUWVE010000037.1 GCA_030617565.1 Gammaproteobacteria bacterium
AGCCTGAGGAAGCAGTTGTAGAAGAAGTTGCAGAGGAGCCTGAGGTAGCAGTTGTAGAAGAAGTTGCAGAGGAGCCTGAGGAAGTAGTTGTAGAAGAAGTTGCAGAGGAGCCTGAGGAAGTAGTTGTAGAAGAAGTTGCAGAAAGCGAAGATGAACCTCTCGATGAACTGGTAGAAATCTTCCAGGAAGAAGCCATTGATTTGTTATCCCGCTTCCATGAATCTCTGGAACTCTGGCGTAAAGACGTGGCTAATGAAGAAGCCAGTTCAGATCTAAAACGAACCTTCCATACCATCAAGGGTAGTGCCAGAATGACGGGGATTACCAGCATTGGTGATCTTGCACATAATACTGAGTCCATGCTTGATGAGGCGGAGCGCGCCGAAAACGAAATTGATGATTCCCTGTTTGACCTGATTGAGGAGGTTCATGACACTCTGCTGGCGATGGTAGAAAATCCAGCTGGCAAGCAGTTTGATAATCAGGCTGATGAACTCAATCACCGTATACTGAATCATTTTTCTGTGGCAGAGGCCCAGCTTGTAGTGGATGAAGTTGCCGCAGAGCAGCCTGCGGAAGTAGATGAAGCTGAAGAATCAATAGAAGCAATTGAACCGCCGGCCATTGAGGAGCCAGGCGACGAGGTTCAGGCAGAGCCTGTACAGCAGGAGTTCAGGCAGGAACAAGCGAGTGCTGAAACGGAAACAACGGAAGTTAAACCAGTTGTAGAAAAGAAGAGTGCTGTACCGCAGTCAAAAAAGAAGAAAGATTCTGCGGCTAAACATGTGCAGGTCAGGGTTGATTCAGAATTGCTGGGTACCCTGGCAAACTATGCTGGCGAAGTCAGTATCGCACGTTCACGTATTCAGCAACAGGTGTCAAACTTTAAGGAAAACCTGACTGAATTACATAATAATATTGAAAGATTCAACAAACAAATTCGTGAGTTGGAAATTCAGGCGGACACACAGATACTCTCTCGCACCGGGGCAGTATTTAATGAAGATGACGAAGAATTTGATCCACTGGAATTCGATCGCTATACACAACTACAGTTTCTTTCCCGTAACCTGTCAGAGAGTTTGAATGATTTGCTGATGATTCAGACCGGCATGGATAACTTTGCCGGTGATGTCGAATTATTATTACATGAACAATCCCGCCTGAATACTGATCTTCAGGAAGGACTTACGCAAACCAGGATGGTTGCATTTTCGACCTTGATGCCAAGGCTAAGGCAGTTGACAAGAAAAACATCGCGTGAACTGAAAAAGCCGGTAAATTTAGAAATTGCCGGTGGCGAAATTGAGCTGGACAGAAATGTTATAGACCAGGTGGTACCGCCACTGGAGCATCTGATTCGTAACTCTATTGCACATGGAATCGAGGGAGCTAAACAGAGAAAGAAACAGAAAAAGCAGGAAAAAGGTCTGCTTAAGCTCGATATAAGTCGTGAAGGGAAGGATGTAATTATCGAATTCTCTGATGATGGGCAGGGTCTGGATCTGGACAGAATTCGTAGCAAGGCAGAAGAAAGAGGTTTGCTGGATAAGGGAATGAACCCATCGGATGATCATCTGGCTAACCTTATTTTTGTGCCCGGTTTTTCAACCGCTGACAGCGTCACCCAGGTTTCCGGACGAGGCGTAGGCATGGATGTTGTCCAGAGTGAGCTCAAGAAAGTAGGTGGCTCAGTCTCCCTGACGACAGAAAAGAACGCGGGGACACGCTTCTTTATACGACTGCCGCTTTCAATGACAGTCGCACAGGCATTAATAATTTCCTCAGGAGGGCATCGTTTTGCAGTGCCTTTGATGGCAATTCTATCTATCACCATGGCGCATAGAAGCCGGGTTGTTGCAGATGCCAGCGGTGAGCAAAGCGTCACTTTAGGTGAAAAATCATATCCTTATATATCTCTTGCTGAACGTCTGGGTATGCTGGCACAGCTGGAAGATGACACCAAAACGCCAGCTCTGATCATGAATTCTGCAACAGGACCCATTGTTGTTGGTGTAGACGAGTTGGTACATTCCACTGAAATCGTAGTAAAGCCGGTAGGCGTGCAGGTTGCCTCACTTGATGGAATAGAAGGCGCTACAGTATTAAGTGATGGTGAAGTAGCACTGATTCTTGACCTGGTAGATTTGTGGAATACCCGGCATGTTGAAAGAGATGAGATTGATCAGGCTAGTCTGGTGGCGAAGCTGGAAGAGGAAGTCAGTCCAGCCACTGTTATGGTTGTTGATGATTCGTTGACGGTAAGACGTGTTACTGAAAGAAATCTGAGTAAGTATGGCATCAATACAATACTTGCAACAGATGGCATTGATGCGATGGAGAAGATTTCTGAAGATGTACCTGATGTTATGCTGGTCGATATTGAAATGCCTCGCATGGATGGATTTGAGCTGACAGAGCGTGTTAGAGATGATCCTGTCTACAGAGATATTCCAATAATCATCATTACATCCCGTTCCGGCCCCAAGCACCGTGACAGAGCAATGGAACTTGGTGCAACACTCTATCTAACCAAGCCGTATCAGGAACTGGAATTAATGAATGCAATCAATTCTGTACTGCCGCTTGAAAGTTCTCGTAAGATCAGTGCGATGATGGAGAACTGAGTATGTTGTGCAGGAAGGGAGTAACTAAATGGTAGATAAAACGATTCCGCCGGTCCGTTGTCTGGTCGTGCCGTCAGACCCTGGTTTCCTGGTAATACCCAGTGCCGCTGTGGCAGAAATTGTCCCGCTGGTAATTAATGAAGACTCGGCTGAAGGAAATTTGCTCGGGCTGATGGCCTGGCGTGGTGTAAAGGTTCCGGTTTACTCCATGGAAGGGCTGGCAGGGATGAGCATTCCTGTGTTTGGCAAGCGTAGTAAGGCATTTGTTTTTTATCCATGGAAAGGTATGGATAAAAATACATTTTTTGCTATCGCTTCATTGCATGATCCACGTCCCAGGTTATTATCAAGCGACGATATTAAGGCGAGCGACAATGATCAGTCTGACAATGCTTTCATTCGGGCCAGCTTTCGTTATGATGGAGAGCCTGCTTTGATCCCTGACTTACAGGCAATTTCACAGCAATAGCAGGGCATTAAGGGGGTCTCTATTTACCCTGATGCATCCCACATTGGCATCAGTCAATACCCGTCAAATTTAATAAATCGGCAGCCATGACATATCTTTCAGTATCGGGGTTCTCAAAGCCGGCGAAACCAATCTGGCTTAGCATTTTTCTGCCATCCTGCGTGCTATTGGCATGAATAAGTGCATCTCGAATAAATAGTCTGAGATCAGCAGCTAATGCAGGTGATGCAGAAAGTGCAATATGTTGAGTCGGGTCAGTTGTCGTTACTACTGAGACACCTGTAAGAGCGCCAACCAGCGGTGTTGGGATAATTGCAGCATCAACTTCATCTGTGAATAACAGATCCAGTGCTTTTTCACTGTTTTCTGTTTCATAAATGAATGGCTGACGCAGTGGATTGTCAAACAACAATGATACTTTCGCTGCACCCATGCTAGGTGGGCCGAGAGTGGCAATTTTTTTACCCACCAGTTCATCTATATCGATGACCATTGCAGAGTCCGGGACAACCACCGAATAGCTCACGGTACCCGGTATTTTTGCCAGTATCTTAAAATCCAGTTCTTTGGCCCTGTAGCCGGTAAAGTGTGCTGCATCCAGAATAAGATCATAGCCCTGGCCATCTCGAGTTTCCTTCCAGTAGGTAATAAAATTCGGATAGGTTATTATTTTAATATCAGTACCCGTGATACTGGACAGGTAGCTGGCCAGGGGTTGAAAAGATTCATGTGTTTTATCCATACCATAAATAGGCTGGATAACCAGTGTCAAAGAATCATCGGCCTTTAAAGGCGATTGTGATAAAAGAAAAGCCGCCAGGACTAGCAGCATCCCGAACCTGTGATGTAAGAACTTTAAAATTATAGTATGCATGGCTGAAAGCCTCTTCTTAGTGCGATGAATGGATGCACCTCCCATAGGGTATGACTGAGCGCTGTAGCCTGATGTAACTATGGGAAAATGGTTTGTTTGATGCTATTGCAATTAACCATGGCAGATTTGATCAGAGAAGTATTAGTATTCCCCGATAAAAGTATCCGTCCATCTGATGAGTGTGGTCCATTTAAGCTGCATTTAATAAAATAAAAAAAGCCCCATCTGGATCATCCAGATGGGGCTTGGTGATGGATCTATTTGGATCCATTCGGTACAGCTACCCTCATTAAGCAACTATTGCTAGTATTACCCCCTCCCACAAAAACTTTCTATTACACATACGCACTTGGCAGTATGTTGTATGCTCACAGCTTGTCGAGTAATTCACTAAAACCAAAATATTCCTGATTGCTGGTCTTTTCAAAGGGGTTCAGTTTGGTAGCACTGAGCATCTTTTTTCCTTCAGGAGTCTTGTCAGCTTCGAGCAGGCCTTTAACCAGTTGTTCCCTGATTTCAGCAGAGAGTTTTGGTGACACAGAGACCGCCATACCTGGTATTGAATCAGTTGTTAATACCATTGAAACCCCACCTTCTCCGGCCATTTGTGCACTTACTAATGGGGTTGGCACCATCGCAGCATCAACCTCTCCACTCAGCAACAAAGACATGACTTTGGCCGAATTATTCCCTTCAATAACGCTGGGCTGGCGCACGGGGTTTTCGAATAATTCATCGATACGGACGGCCGCGATACTGGGTGGGCCAAGGGTTGCTATCTTTTTACCAATTAGTTCATCTGCTTCGAAGACCATTGCGTCTTCTGAAACGATAAGCGAAATACTGACAGATCCCGGCTGCTTGACCAACACGGTAAAATCCCTGTTTTTGTTACGATAATCAATGAAGTGTGCAGTATCAAAGGAAATATCATAGCTGTCGGGTTTTTGTGTTTCAGTCCAATAGGAAATAAAGTTTGGATAGGTAATGACCTTTACCTCTTGACCGGTAAGGGATTGCATGTAGTCAGCCAGCGGTTGAAATATTTCACGTGTCCTTTCTTCCGATTGAAAGGGTTGTATGACCAGCCTTAATGCTGTCTGCGAGTTTGCCGTGGCAGGTAGTATAGTAAGTAGTAAAGCGATACCGCCCAGTAAATAGCCACCGCGTGATATGCTCCCCAGGATTAATTTTTTTATGAATAGTTGCATTTTCGTCCTCGATCCAAAATAGAAATATTTTATCCACTCCATGGTCAGTGTTATGCGCGACCACCATTTATCATTAAATGTAGACCAGTTATCTGTAATAACAAGCTTTTTGTCAGAATGTAAATTTGCGACTAATTATGTTGTGGTTTTGCCACTAACGTTGAATACATTGGTTTACCGGCAACATCTTAGGTGCTTATAAGGTTTGTGAATGTTTTATATTTACAACAAAATACAGATTTACTGATGGTATTAAACGTTAAAAAATCACGGGGCTTATCAGGTGGTCAGTATTTCCGTAATTCACCAATGAGAATTGATCAGTAAAAAGAAGAGGGCCTTTCACTATTGCCGAATTCGTCGAAGTAGGGGAAAATAGAGCGTTTATGTGCCGAAAAAATATTCGCCAGCGACACTAGCGACAATAGACAATACCTGATGCGACAGAGCAGTACTGCATTCTAGCGAGGCGCAACCAGCAAGTTTCAACATTTACCAAGAGGAAGTCCCATGTCAGCAACTACCGATCGACGCACACTGGCTAATGGCATACGTGCCCTGGCTATGGATGCCGTGCAGAAAGCAAACTCTGGCCACCCGGGTGCCCCAATGGGCATGGCAGATATCGCCGAGGTTCTTTTTAACGATTTCATGAATCACAATCCTGTCAATCCTGACTGGGCAGATCGTGATCGCTTTATTATGTCAAATGGACATGGCTCCATGCTGCCGTATTCTGTTCTGCATCTGACCGGTTATGACCTGAGTATTGATGACCTGAAGGCATTCCGTCAGTTGCATTCCAAAACACCGGGGCACCCTGAGTACGGTTATGCCCCCGGCATTGAAACGACCACCGGCCCGCTTGGCCAGGGGGTTACCAATGGTGTCGGTATGGCGATAGCCGAGAAAGCACTGGCGGCCCATTTCAATCGTGATGATCACGAGGTGGTCGATCATAATACCTATGTATTCCTTGGCGACGGCTGTTTGATGGAGGGTATTTCTCATGAAGCATGTTCACTTGCCGGAACCCTTGGCCTGGGTAAACTGATTGTCTTTTATGATGACAACAATATCTCTATCGATGGTGAGGTTGAAGGCTGGTTTACAGACAACACACCTCAGCGTTTTGATGCCTATGGCTGGCATGTTGTTAAAGATGTTGACGGTCATGATGGTAATGCTATCAAGGCAGCAATTGAAGAAGCGCGTTCTGTGACAGATAAACCTTCATTGATCTGCTGCAAGACCACGATTGGTTTTGGCTCGCCTAACAAGGGTGGCAAAGAAGACTGTCACGGAGCACCACTGGGTGATGAAGAAATCGCATTGACCCGTGAAGCACTGGGCTGGGAACATGGTCCTTTTGAAATACCTGATGATGTCTACGCTGGCTGGGATGCAAAAGACAGGGGTGCTGCTGCCGAGTCTGCATGGAATGACAGCTTTGCCGCCTATAAAGCAGCTCATCCTGAGCTTGCGGCTGAATTCGAGCGCCGTACATCAGGCAAAATGGTTGATGGCTGGAATGAAAAGGCCGATGCATTTATTGCCGAAGTCAATGATAAAGCAGAATCTATTGCTTCGCGCAAGGCTTCACAGAATACAATTACCGGTTTCTTCGCGTTCACCCCTGAATTTTTGGGAGGCTCTGCAGATCTGGCAGGATCCAACCTGACATTTGTCAGTGATTCAGTTTCCATGCGTCATGATATCGCTGATGCCAACTACATCAACTACGGCGTACGTGAGTTTGCCATGACAGCCATTATGAACGGCATTGCTCTGCATGGTGGATTTATACCCTATGGCGCGACCTTCCTGATGTTTTCTGAATATGCACGAAATGCATTGCGCATGGCTGCACTGATGAAAGTACAGAATATTCAGGTGTATACCCATGACTCAATTGGTCTGGGAGAAGATGGTCCAACTCACCAGCCGGTCGAACAGGTTGCAACACTGCGTATGATGCCGAACATGACAGTCTGGCGTCCATGTGATGCGGTAGAGTCCGCGGTATCCTGGAAGGCGGCTGTACAGAACACGACGGGCCCAACTTCACTGATTTTTTCACGCCAGAACCTGGATCATCAGGGCCGTACGGCTGAGCAGATTAGTAATATTGAAAAAGGTGGTTATGTGCTGCGCGACTGTGACGGGACTCCCGATGCAATCATCATTGCTACCGGTTCTGAAGTCAGTCTTGCTATGGCTGCAGCTGAAGCACTTTCCGGCAAGAATATACGTGTTGTGTCTATGCCATGTACCAGCGTCTTTGACGCACAGGATGATGCCTATCGTGAATCAGTCTTGCCATCATCTGTCAGGGCGCGAGTCGCTGTAGAAGCCGGTGTCACTGATTTCTGGCGAAAATATGTTGGTATAGATGGCAAAGTCGTCGGTATCGACAGATTTGGCGAGTCTGCACCGGCCGGTGACTTGTTTAAGGAGTTCGGCTTTACCGTCGACAATGTTGTTAACACTGTCGAGTCAGTACTTTAACTGCACGAGTCGAACAGCCTGCGCTGTTCGACAGTCGTTTCAGTTTACAGATTTAATTTTTCTTATCAGGAGTTTTTTAGATGACTATTAAAGTTGGTATTAACGGATTTGGCCGTATTGGCCGCATGGCGTTTCGCGCAATTGCAAAAGATTTTAATGATATAGAAGTTGTCGGTATTAATGATCTGCTTGATGCAGATTACCTTGCCTACATGCTTAAATATGATTCAGTCCATGGGCGCTTTGATGGCGAAATAGCTGTTGAAGGCAACAACCTCGTTGTTAACGGTAAAACTATCCGCCTGACCGCAGAACGTGATCCAGCCAATTTGAAATGGGCTGATATCGGTGCTGATCTGATTATCGAATGTACCGGCTTCTTTCTTACTGAAGAAAGCTGTCAAAAACATATCGATGCCGGTGCAAAGAAAGTCGTTCAGAGTGCACCTTCTAAAGACGGTACACCAATGTTTGTGTATGGCGTTAACCATGAAAGCTATGCCGGTCAGGCGATTGTTTCAGCTGCCTCATGCACCACCAACTGCCTCGCACCTATTGCCAAGGTACTGAATGACAACTGGGGCCTGAAACGTGGTTTGATGACTACCGTTCACGCTGCAACAGCAACACAGAAGACAGTTGACGGCCCTTCTATGAAAGACTGGCGCGGTGGACGCGGCATCCTGGAAAACATCATTCCTTCTTCTACCGGTGCGGCCAAAGCGGTGGGTGTAGTGCTGCCTGAACTGAATGGCAAGCTGACAGGTATGGCTTTCCGTGTACCTACTTCAGATGTTTCAGTTGTTGATCTGACGGTAGAGCTGGATAAAGAGGCCTCTTATGATGAAATCTGTGCCGCTATGAAGACGGCTTCTGAGGGTTCCATGAAAGGCACTCTGGCCTACACAGATGAAAAAGTCGTTTCTACAGATTTCCGTGGCTACACCGCTTCTTCTATCTTCGATTCAGAAGCTGGTATCGCTCTCGATGGCACTTTCGTCAAACTGGTTGCCTGGTATGACAATGAGTATGGTTATACATGTAATATGTTACGTTTTGTTCAGCACGTTTCTGCTTAGTAAGTAAGCAAAAGAATATCACCAGCCCAGATGTCTGGGCTGGTTGATTTTATCAAAGAGTTATATGCCAAGCGCACTTTGTGTTTTGCATATAATTTTTATTTAAGGAGTTTTAAATGTCTGTAACCAAAATGACTGATCTCGATCTGGCTGGCAAGCGTCTGCTGATTCGTCAGGACCTGAATGTTCCGATCAAAGATGGCAAGGTCAGCTCCGATAAACGCATTCGAGCATCTCTCCCTACCATTGAGTACTGCATTAATGCCGGCGCGCAGGTTATGCTGATGTCACATCTTGGCCGTCCAACAGAAGGTGAGCCAGCTGCTGAATTTTCCATGCAGCCAGTGGCCGACCATCTTTCAACACTGCTTGGCAAGGAAGTACGCCTGGTTACAGATTATCTGCAGAATTCCCCAGAACTTGCTGATGGTGATGTGGTTCTGCTTGAAAACTGTCGTTTCAATGTCGGTGAGAAAGCTAATGATGATGCACTGGCCAAACAGTATGCCGCGCTGTGTGACATCTATGTCATGGATGCTTTTGGTACAGCCCATCGTGCACAGGCATCGACCTATGGTGCAGGTGTTTTTGCTCCTGTTGCCTGCGCCGGCCCATTACTGGCTGGTGAACTGGAAGCATTAGGCAAGGCACTGGGTGACCCGGCCCGTCCGATGGCTGCGATTGTTGGGGGTTCCAAGGTTTCTACTAAACTAACCGTACTGGATTCACTCTCCGGTGTGGTTGACCAGCTGATTCCTGGCGGTGGCATTGCCAATACCTTCATTGCCGCCTGCGGTTTCAACGTCGGCAAATCACTGTATGAAGAAGACCTGATTCCTGAAGCAAAGCGTTTGATGGAAGCCGCTAAGGCCAGGGGTCGTGAAATACCAGTACCGACAGATGTCGTCTGTGGCAAGGAATTCTCTGAAGACGCAGAGGCAGTGGTTAAAAAGGTAGAAGATGTAGAAGACGACGACATGATTTTTGATATTGGCCCGGAGACTGCGGCACATTTCGCCTCTATGATGAAAGAAGCAGGGACTATTGTCTGGAATGGTCCTGTCGGGGTATTTGAGTTCGACCAGTTCGGTGAAGGAACTAAAACCCTGGGTCTGGCTATTGCTGAATCTGATGGCTTTTCAATCGCTGGCGGCGGCGACACACTGGCTGCCGTTGATAAATATAATATAGCGGACAAGGTGTCTTATATATCAACCGGCGGCGGCGCGTTCCTGGAGTTTCTGGAAGGCAAGAAACTGCCTGCTGTAGCAATGCTGGAAGATAAGTAACAATACAATAGATAAATATTACGGAGTCATTAATTAGATGCCAATACTTCGGCGTACAAAAATAGTAGCCACAATTGGTCCCAGAACCGAAAGCCCTAAAATGCTTGAAAAGTTATTTCGGGCTGGCGTTGATGTTGTCCGTGTTAACTTTTCTCACGGTAGTCCAGAGGAACATAAGCAGCGGGCCAGGGATATCCGCAGTGTTTCGAAAAAAGTGGGGCGTTTTGTTGGCATACTTGCTGACCTGCAGGGGCCAAAGATACGCATAGAGCGGTTTAAGGATGGTTATGTCAAGCTGGTGGAAGGGCAGCAATTTACTCTGGATACTGACCTGGCAACAGATGATGGCGATATAAACGCTGTCGGTTTAACTTACAAGGCACTTCCTTCTGATGTTAGTGTTGACGATATATTGCTGCTGGATGATGGCATGATCGTACTGAAAGTCGATGATGTTACTAGCAGTAAAATTTTCTGTATTGTTGAAATAGGCGGCAAGCTGAGCAATAACAAAGGTGTGAATCGTCAGGGTGGCGGTTTATCGGCCGGTGCATTGACAGAAAAAGACAAACAGGACATCAAGCTGGCCGCAGAAATAGAAGCTGATTTTCTGGCTGTCTCATTTGTACGAAATGCGGAAGATGTTCATGAAGCCAGGCGCCTGCTGCATGAGGCGGGCAGTGATGCATGGATAGTATCAAAGATTGAGCGTGCAGAAGCCCTTGAGGTTCTCGAAGAAATAACACTTGCTTCTGATGTATTAATGGTCGCACGAGGCGACCTCGGCGTCGAGATCGGTGATGCTGAAATTACGGCTGTGCAGAAAACGATTATTACCCAGGCGCGGAACCTGGATCGTGTTGTTATTACAGCGACACAGATGCTGGAATCAATGATAGACAAGCAGATGCCGACGCGGGCAGAAGTGACTGACGTGGCAAATGCTGTACTGGATGGTACAGATGCAGTCATGCTTTCAGCAGAAACAGCCGTTGGCAAATATCCCGTCAAGGCCATTAAGGCCATGGACAGGATTTGCCGTGGTGCAGAAAAATACCGTATTTCGATAGTCAGAGAATCACGTAACGACACAAGTTTCGAGCGCATAGATGAGGCGATTGCCAAGGCCTGCATGTACACAGCAAACAGGCTGAACGTTCGTGCAATCATTGCCATGACAGAATCCGGCGCAACGGCACTGTGGATGTCACGCATCAGTT
>JAUWVE010000263.1 GCA_030617565.1 Gammaproteobacteria bacterium
TGTGCGCAAAGCCAGGTCAAGCTGGATCAGCTTACGTAATACCATTGAAGCGGAATTGGCAGAGGCCGATCTTGCGACACCCATCAAGAAAACCAGCGAAGAGCTGAAACAAATCGGCAAGGACCTGGCTGATATGTCGGCATTCACTCCAGATAAGCAGGAATCTGTCGCGCAGGAACCACAAGCCCTCGCTGATGCTGATCCTGATGCTGATCCTGAACAAAAGTCTGACCCGGTGACGGACTCAAGCAGCGGTAAAGAAGAAAATGCCTGAGATCCCCGAAGAAGATCAGGAGTTAAGTTTTCTCCAGCACCTGGTTGAACTTCGCAGCCGTCTGCTCAAAGCCTGCCTGTCCGTCTTTGTAGTGCTGATAGCATTGCTGCCATTTTCACGCCACCTGTATGAAACCCTGGCATCACCATTAATGGCACAATTGCCGGAAGGCAGCAGCATGATTGCCATTGATGTGGCATCGCCGTTCTTGACACCGTTTAAGCTGACATTGTTACTCTCAGTCATGATTTCAATCCCGGTGGTGTTGTATCAATTGTGGGCCTTTGTTGCGCCAGCATTATTCAAAAAGGAAAAAAGACTGGCCCGGCCTTTATTGTTTTCCTCGGTTTTTCTTTTCTACGCCGGTTGCGCATTCGCTTATTTCGTGGTCTTTCCGTTGGTATTCGGCTTTTTAACCCGCGTAGCGCCGGAAGGCGTAGCCGTGATGACAGATATCAGCAAATACCTGGATTTTGTCATGACGCTGTTTCTTGCCTTTGGTATTACCTTTGAAGTGCCAATTGCGACCATCATCCTGGTAGCCACCGGTATTACAACGCCTGATAAACTGGCAAGCTGGCGACCCTATATCGTGGTTGGCGCATTTGCCATGGGAATGATCCTGACCCCACCGGATGTAATATCACAGACATTACTGGCGCTGCCGATGTGGCTGCTGTTTGAAATCGGAATTGTTTTTTCCCGCATCCTGATTAAGGAAAAAGACCCGGAAGCAGATCAGGCTACCAACTGATCAGCCTTTTGGTCGTCGAGTCCGGCGGCCGCTTCATCCAGCCCGAAAATATCCCTGAACGCCAGGTACTGGGTACCAAACAGCAGTAGTTGAAACATCGGACCGAGTATCAACAACAGGAAAGCCAGCCAGGAGGACGCCGTTCCTTCGCTCAGTGCAGACAGGTAAAAAGAGCCGAACAGCAAGGCGATTGGAACAGCCAGCAGTCCGAGTAACGCACCGATCACCAGCAAAGGCCGCCAATTACGGGCCATTGCCTTCAGCCCCATTATTACAGCGCCGCCCACACCCTGTTGCCTGAACCAGATCAATGGCACAGAGAAATAGGTGATACTGCCGCTGATTGCGGCACCTACCGCCATCGCCATAATGGCACTCTCCATGATCTGCGGGTCAATAAGCTGTAAGGCATCCAGATCACCCTGCTCTATGCGGCTCAATATTTCAGGGTCGATATTAACCATTTGCCCCGCCAGGACCAGTGAAACGA
>JAUWVE010000038.1 GCA_030617565.1 Gammaproteobacteria bacterium
GTCTCAGTATTTACCTGTGATATTGAGAACCCGGTGCCTTACCAGTTGCGCGAGTACGAATATGATGGTGTCAATGTAACTGCTCTGAGCATCCCTGCTAGCCCGGATCTCGAATGGAAATACAAAGATCCTGAAATAGAACGAATTTTCAGCGAGTATCTACGTTACAGAAAGCCGGATCTTATTCATTTCCATAGCATGCAGCGGCTGACGGCATCACCTTTACAGGCGGCAATTGGAGAGAATATACCCTATGTAGTCAGTGTCCATGATGCCTGGTGGATATCCGATCATCAGTTTCTTATTGACGACAGCAGAGAACCTGTCGATGAGCTGCAGCGAAATCCGCTAATTGCGGCCAACACAAGCCAGGACATTGTTAGTACTTTGGAGCGCGCCGAATACCTGGCCGGGGTTTTAAGGGCTGCTTCAGCTCTTCTGGCTGTATCAGAGTACCAGGCCAGTCTGTATAGAAAGAATGGTTTTACAGATATATTGATAAATAAGAATGGAGTGTCCATGTCTGCCGGGATGCAACCTGCTGCCGATGATTTATCTAAACTAAGGCTGGCTTACCTTGGTGGTGTATGTACTCACAAAGGTTACTATTTTTTAAAGGAAGTATATTCACGCATCCACTTTGAAAACCTGATGCTCACAGTTGTCGATTTTAATGTTGGGGGGAATATTGTTAAGCAATGGGGTGAAAATAAGGTTGAACTGATTCCTGCTATAGAAATGGACAGAATGGAAGAATTTTACAATAACATTGATGTGCTTATTGCTCCGTCAATGTGGCCTGAAAGCTTTGGGCTAGTGTCACGTGAAGCTGCTCTGATGGGCAAGTGGGTGATTGTTAGTAATGCCGGGGGTCTGGCCGAGGATGTCACTGAAGGGGAGGATGGACATATATACTCAATCGGTGATAGTGATCGTCTGCTTGAACTGTTATCAATGTTAAACAGCAACATAAAAAAATATCAACATTCACCAGTCCGGAATAAAGAAAAACAGATCACCACCGTCTCTATGCAGGTCGCTGAGCTTGACAGCATGTATAGCAAGCTCCTTCAGTTCACTGCTGGAGCCTAAGTTGCTGAATCCAGAAAATCGCGCCATTGTTTTTGCTCATTATGACAGGCAGGACAGGGTGGATCCCTATGTCTATTTTTATCTTCGTGAATTGAGGAAAATTTGCCGCACACTTGTTTTTGTATCAACAGCGAAGCTGATTAAAAAGGATCTCGATGAACTTGGGCTTATTGGCTGCGAGGTAATCTTACGGGAAAATATTGGCTATGATTTTATGAGCTATAAGCTTGGTCTGGAAAGTCTTGAATGCACAGCTTATGATGAGATAGTAATTTGTAATGACAGTGTTTACGGGCCATTTTTTGATTTAGAAAATATATTCAGCAAAATGGATTCCCGGTTCTGTGACTTCTGGGGTATGACATCAAATACTGATATTTCATATCATCTCCAGAGTTATTTCGTCGTATTTAAAAAAAATGTGCTGGATTCGATTGCCTTCAGGGATTTCTGGGAGGCTGTGAAGGCTCTGGACTCAAAGAGAGAAATCATAAAATGCTATGAGGTCGGCATGACCCAGTGCCTGTTAAAGTCTGGCCTCAAGTCTGCAACATCTGCTGATTACAATCCCACCTTAAGTGCTCGACTAATTTACTTATCAAAAAGGTTTTCGGTGAGTAAAATTCGGCAGAAGACCGGTGCGCTGTTTCAAGGTGAAAATATAATACCAAAGATAAATGCTACACATAGTTTCTGGAAAGAGCTCATTCTGCAGGGAAATATGCCGTTTATAAAAGTAGAACCATTGCGAGATAATCCAATGGAAGTGGATATTGATGATTATGAAAAGGTCATTCGAAGCATATCAAGCTATGATGTAAGCCTGATAAAAAATCACCTTTCGAGGGTGGTTGATAAATAGTATATGCAGGCCATCCCTGGCCTTCATAATAGATACTCGCCCATAAGGGGCGAAAAACTTGGTAAAAAGCTAATCGTAGATTAAAAAGAGAACCCAACCAGTGAAGGGTGAACACTTCAGTCGCGCATCATCCGAGTAAAAAAGCCATCGTGATAGTGATACGCATGGCAATCAGGTAAAATAAAGCATATTCTTTATAAAGGGAATCTCTGATCAATTCATGAACTCGTATCTTACGCCTAAAATATCCAGCTTTTTCGTTGAAAATCTTCGCAATAGCTAGCTATTACGTGCACTTTTCGTCTCAAATCTGAATATTTTAGATCGCAATTTACTTCGCTCAGAATTAATCAGAGGTTCCCTGGTCAGAGCTTCCCTCGCATTTTCTCTGCAACAGGAGATTACCATTGAAAATTTCAATCATCCTACCGGTACTCAATGAAGAGGAAAATCTCGTTGATATGAACACTGAGATTACCGGGGTCGTAGAAAACATGGATGTGGACTATGAAATTATCTACATCGATGACGGTAGCACGGATCGGAGTTTCGATATCCTTAGCTCTCTTCGTGAGGAAAACCCTAACATAAAAGTTATTCAGTTCAGGCGAAATTTTGGCCAGACGGCAGGCCTGGCCGCCGGTTTTGACTACGCAAACGGTGATGTCATTATTACCATGGATTCTGATCGCCAGAATGATCCCAATGATATTCCGATGTTACTGGACAAGATCAACGAGGGTTATGACCTTGTCAGTGGCTGGCGCTTTGACCGACAGGATGCCTGGTTGTCAAGGAAGCTGCCGTCGAAGATTGCCAATGGGCTGATCTCAAAAATTACCGGTGTCAAGTTGCACGATTATGGCTGTAGTCTGAAGGCATTTCGCAGGGAGGTTATTGAGAATATTCGTCTGTACGGTGAAATGCATCGATTTATCCCGGCAATAGCCAGCTGGATGGGAGTGCGTATTGCCGAGGTAAAGGTCAATCATCGCGCCCGTGTTGCCGGTACAAGCAAATACGGTATTTCACGTACCTTCCGCGTAATCCTTGACCTGATCACCGTTAAGTTCCTGTTGCAGTATTCAGCCAGACCCATTCATTTCTTCGGTGGCATTGGCCTCGCCAGCGGTGTGACCGGATTTTTGATTGCGCTAGTGATGATGATACAACGGTTTTTCTATGCCGTACCGATGGGTGACAGGCCACTGCTACTTTTAGCCGTATTATTGATGTTCATTGGCCTTCAGTTCATTACTTTTGGCCTTTTGGGCGAATTGATGACACGCACGTATCATGAAGCACAGGATAAACCTGTCTATGTCGTGCGTCAGACACTATTGTAGATTAGCAGTGATACGCTGTAAGTGCCTTTGTGAAAGAATCGGATAATTCGAGCTTGTCGCAGACTGTCGCGGTCGTCATTGTTAACTACAATGGTGGATCATGCCTGGAACGATGTTTAAAAGCGTTGAGTCGCCAGACCCGCAAGCCTGACCGTGTATTACTTGTCGACAACAACAGCGATAATTTCTCTTCTGATCAGATATATAGCTCTTTTCCACAAATAGAAATTCTGGCATTAAATAAGAATACAGGTTTCGCTGCAGCCAATAATCTCGCCATTAACCGGCTTGATGATATGGAATGGGTAGTGCTGCTAAACCCGGATGCTTATGCAGAACAGGACTGGCTGGAGAAACTTTTGAATGGGGCTGAAAGTCACCCGGACTTTCACTTTTTCGGATGCCGTATGCTGGCAACTGCCGAGAACACGCTGGATGGTACTGGTGATGTCTATCATGTCTCAGGAGCCAGTTGGCGACGGGACTACGGAAAGTCAGCTGAAGGACGAAAACAGGGAGATGAAATATTTGCTCCGTCAGGTGCCGCGGCACTCTTTCGGCGTGATATTTATATAGAAGCAGGTGGTTTGAACGAAGAATTCTTCTGCTATATGGAAGATATGGACCTGGGCTTCAGGCTGAAACTGCTCGGCTATCGTTGTTTTTATATTGCTGACGCAGTTGTGGTTCACGAAGGTGCAGCTCTGGTTGGTTCGCATAGTGATTTTCAGGTCTACCACGGGCATCGTAATCTTGTCTGGGTCTATGTGATGAATATGCCTTCGCCCTGGTTCTGGATCTATTTGCCACAGCACCTTTTGTACAATCTGGCTAGTGTTCTACTTTACGTTTACCACGGTAAAACAGCTGTTATTCTGCGCTCCAAGTTCGATGCAATCAAAGGTTTAAGGCGTGCCTGGCGACAGCGTAGACTGGTCCAGGCAAAGACAAAAGTAGATATACGGGAGCTGAGGAAGAGCATGGGGCATGGTATTCTTTCTCCTTACCTAAACCGTTATGAATAAGTACTAATGATCACAAAAGATCTGGTATCGGTCATCATTGTTAATTTCAATGGCGGTGAACTGCTTGTTCGCTCGGTCAGCAAGGCCCTTGCCTCTGATATGCCGGTAAAAGTCATTGTTGTGGACAATGCCTCGGTAGATCAGTCAATCAAATTGCTGGAACAGGCGTTTGCTAATGATTCCAGACTGACTGTTATTCGCAACAGTAGCAATCTTGGCTTTTCGAGTGCGAATAATATTGCTCTCAGGCAGGCTGAAGGGAATTTTATACTGTTTCTGAATCCTGATTGTTTAATCAAGCCCGATACCATCAGCCGTTTACTGCAAACATTTCGAGAAGATGAACAAACCGGCATGCTGGGTTGCCGGGTTCTAAACCCGGATGGTACTGAGCAAAAAGGCTGCAGGCGTAGAGTGCCGACCCCCTGGCGAACCATCGTGCGGGTTCTCGGTTTATCACATTTCACACAATCTGCCGAGTGGTTGCAGGGCTTTGACATGTCCAGTGAGCCATTGCCAGAAATGGCAGTACCTGTTGATGCTATATCGGGTTCCCTGATGCTGGTTAGCCGTGAGGCGCTGGATGATGTCGGCCCGCTTGATGAAGGGTATTTTCTGCATTGTGAAGACCTTGACTGGTGCATGCGCTTTAACCTGAAGGGTTACAAAGTAATATTCGCACCAGATATAGAAGTAACACATTACCAGGGCTTCAGTAGTAAACAGCGTCCGCTGCGGGTGATGTGGCATATGCACAAAGGAATGATGCGTTATTATAATAAGTTCTTCCTGCATCATTACCCCTGGCCCCTGACAATTGTTGTTGCACTCGGTGTCTGGTTCCGATTTGTTGCACTGGTAGTCAAGCACATCTTCCATATTTTTACTGACTTTCTGGGTAGATCATTCAGACGTATTAAAGCGATATTTGTTTCATCTGCTGAGGATAATCTCGACTCCTCGTTTCTTCAGTTCAAGACGACCGATAGTCTATCAAATGGTCGTGTACTGATTTTAGGCGCGAGAAGTCAGGTTGGGCATTTTCTCATCCCCCGTTTGATTAATGCGGGATATCCGGTGACGGCAACAAGCAGAAAAAAGGTAGAAAGATCCACTATCAATCAACTGGAATGGTCTGAGTTGAATCTTGAGTCGGAGGATGAACTGAACTTGCCGGATGACACTGTAACGGTGATTTCCCTGGCACCTGCATGGCTATTGGCAACAAAAATTAATGAAATGGCTGATCAGGGTATGCAGCGGCTGATTTTTTTTAGCTCTACCAGTCGCTTCACAAAACTTAAGTCCAGCAATGATGCAGACAGAAACCTTGCCAACCGGCTTGCCGAATCCGAAGACAGGCTGATTGAAGAATGTGAGAACTACGGTGTGCAATGGACCCTGTTCAGACCGACCATGGTTTATGGCTGTGGTCTGGATAAAAATATTTTTTCTATTGCCAGTTTTATTCGCCGTTTTGGGTGTTTCATTATGGCGGGTGAGGGTAATGGTTGCCGCCAGCCTGTGCACGCGGATGATCTGGCTGATGCCTGTCTAAAGGCATTGCAGAATGAGGCTACCTATCGTCAGGATTATAATCTAAGTGGTGGCGAAACGTTGACTTATTCGCAAATGGTAAGGCTTATATTCAGTCTTCTTGGGCGTAAACCAAGAATGTGCTTCGTCAAACGCTCGTTGATGAATACAATGACCAGCATGGCATCCGTGCTGCCAGGTCTGCATCATGTTACACCGGCAATGATAAGTCGAATGGAGGAAGACCTCTGTTTTGATCATACCCGCGCTGTTGAGGATTTTTCCTATTCTCCCAGGGCATTTCTGGAAACCTCATACTACAACCATTCTTCAACCATGCCGATAGCGGTTGAAAAAAATGAGCATGTCCTGTCTGATTTAAAGCAACAAAAGATCCTGGTGACCGGGGCCGGTGGCTTTATTGGTTTTTCCCTGTGTCGCTATCTTGTCGCTAGAGGGTGTATCGTCTACGCTGTTGTTCGAGATACAAGGCAGTTGCATCAGCTTGGAAGTCAGGTAACGCCTGTGGTGACAGACGATCTTTGCAAAGTACATGACTGGCAGGAGATGCTTGCTGGTATTGATGCAGTGGTGCATCTTGCGGGTTATGTTCACGAGCGGGCTGGCAATCTCTCTGAAAAGGCAAGGCTACAGTGTACTAGTTTGAATGTTGATGTTACAAGGCGGCTGGCTACTGCAGCCGCCAGCGCAGGGGTTAAGCGCTTTGTTTATATCAGCAGTGTAAAAGTACATGGAGAGACAAGTAATCATGACCAGTCAGTCACAGAATATATGGTTCTGTACCCTGAAGGCAGCTATGCAAAAAGCAAAGTTGCAGCAGAAAATCTCCTGCGTGAGATTGAGTCAAAAACCGGAATGGAGACAGTTATTGTTCGTCCACCGCTAGTTTATGGTCCGGGTGTGAAGGCGAACTTTCTCAGGTTGATGAAGCTGGTTGAAAAAGGCATACCTCTGCCCCTGGCAGCGGTAGATAACAGGCGCAGCTTCATATATCTTGAAAACCTGGTCGATGTACTTGCGCTGTCGCTGGTTCATCCTGCAGCTGCTGGGGAAACCTTTCTTGTCAGCGATGATGAGGGTGTGTCAACGCCTGTGCTAATTAATATGCTGGCCGACAGACTGGGTGTTACGCCGAAGTTGTTCCCGATATCGGTACAGGTGATGCAGCTACTAGCTGCCGTGGGCGGTGAACGATCTACTGTTGACAGGCTGGTGCAGTCGCTGGTTATAAATGACTCACATGTTCGTGATACGCTGGATTGGACACCACCCTATTCGATGGAGCAGGGGATCAGAAAAACGGTCTACTGGTATCAGCAGTTGTATGATCCGGTACAGGCACGGCTATCTCAGCTGGCCGCCTATGCCAGTAGCTGGTAACAGATACTGTGGCTAACGTGCTAATTATTATAACTTTCTTCTTCAGTACGCTGTTGTCCTGGCTGCTTACATCACGTGTTAGACAATATGCCTTGAAGAAGGACTTGCTGGATATCCCGAATGCCCGTAGTTCGCACTCGGTTCCGACACCGCGTGGTGGTGGGCTGTCCATTATTATTGTGTTGCTGCTTTCTGCTGTGGCATCCCTGTTTCTTCCCAATGCCCCGGTACCGTTACTGGTCAGTCTGGTTCTTGCCACCGTGGCCTATGCTATTCTTGGCTGGCAGGATGATAAGCATGATTTACCGGCATCAATTCGTTTTCTGTTCCAGTTATTGATAGCCACTATTTTTACAGCATGGCTGGCCTGGTATGGGACGCCTGAGTTCACGCTCTCCATAGCCGGGATAGCTATTATCCTGTCATCTGTTTTATGGATAGCATGGATGGCAAATCTATATAATTTCATGGACGGTATTGACGGCATTTCTGCTGTTGAAACAATCATTCTTGGCACCACGACTTCGTACTGGTTTGCAATGTCAGGGGCCATTAGCATCGCAATAATCTGTATCGCTGTGGCCGGTGCGGCACTGGGTTTTTTGCGCTGGAACTGGTCACCGGCAAAGATTTTTATGGGAGATGTCGGCAGCCTCGCACTGGGAGCCTTTTTTGCCATTATGGCCATGATCGGCAGCAGTAGTCTGGGCATTCCCTTTTCAGCTTTCCTTATCCTTTATGCTGTTTATCTCGCTGATTCGGGTGTGACCCTGCTCCGCAGGATGATCAAAAGAGAGCGATGGTGGCAGGCACATCGTTGCCATTTCTACCAGCGTGCTGTTCAGTCTGGCTATAGTCATGCACAGGTGAGCCTTGCCGTTATGGTGATTAATCTTCTGCTTGCCGTACTGGCAAGTCTGGTAGTTGTTGACATACTTGATGCCAATATTGCTCTACTGGCTTGCTTGATAATACTTGCTCCACTGATGTTTCTGATAAACTCGCGCTTTAATCGTATTTGTCGTAAATAACAGGACTACGGGGCTTTTTCACTTGTCAAAAATCGGTATATATCTGAGACTGCTCAAAACACGGTGGGCGGCGCTTGCACACGATATTATTATGATCCCGATTGCCTGGATGCTGGCCTACTGGATTCGCTACAAAATTGGTGAATATCCGGATCTTTTGCTGGAGAGAGCGATTCATTTACTGCCCTTAATGATATTGATACAGGGCAGTACCTTCGTATATTTCGGGCTTTATCGTGGGGTATGGCGCTTTGCTTCCTTACCGGATTTAACGCGCATCGTTCGTGCCGTACTGGTGTCTACTGCAATCGCTGCTGTCGTGATCTTCTTTTTCACACGCCTGCAGTATGTACCGCGATCAGTTTTTATCATTGACGCCATCCTGTTGATTCTGCTGCTTGGGGGAACACGTCTCGGTTACCGTTTAACAAAGGATCATCATCTCAGTAAAGAAACTACAGAAAGAGTACTGGTTGTTGGCGCAGGAGCAGCTGGCGAAGGCCTGGTACGTGATTTGCTGCGCATGCGTCCTGCAGTCTATACACCTGTCGTTTTCGTCGATGATGATCCGGCCAAGCAGGGGCAGGAGATTCATGGCATTCGCGTGGTTTCTACCATAGAAAATATTTCCACTGTGGCCGGGCAATGGGATGCAGACCTGATTATGCTTGCATTACCCAGTGCCAGTTCCAGTCAAATGCGCAGGATAGTGGAACTGTGTGAGATGTCCGGTCTGCCTTTCCGTACCTTGCCAAAATTACAGTCACTGGTAAGTGGCAAGGTCAGCATAAATGAGATCAGGGAGGTGCAGATTGAAGATTTACTTGGTCGGGCACCGGTTATGCTGGATCGCTCTGAAATCGTAAATCGGCTTACCAATAAGGTGGTCCTGGTCACCGGCGGTGGTGGCTCTATCGGATCCGAGCTGTGTCGACAGATAACGGCAATTGATATTAAACGCCTGATCGTACTAGATCAGAGTGAATATAATCTTTATGCTATTGAAAAAGAATTGCAACAGGTGAAGCCTGGTCTTGCACTGAACTGTGAACTGGGTGATGTATGTGATGAAGCCGGGCTGGAATATCTGTTCAGGTGCTATCAGCCGGATATCGTTTTTCATGCGGCGGCATACAAGCATGTGCCAATGCTGGAGAATAAGGTGAGGGAAGCGGTCAGAAATAATATTATCGGCAGCTGGAACGTAGCCCGACTGGCTGACAGGTATGGCTGCAGTGATTTTGTCATGGTGTCGACGGACAAGGCAGTTAACCCCGGTAATATCATGGGGGCAAGCAAGCGAGTCTCTGAAATCATCTGCCAGACACTTGATGAACGCTCAAGGACCCGGTTTATTACTACCCGATTTGGTAATGTGCTTGGATCAACAGGAAGTGTTGTGCCATTATTTAAACAGCAAATAAAAAGAGGTGGTCCGGTAACTGTCACCGACAGAGAGATTACACGTTATTTCATGACTATATCCGAAGCCTGCCGCCTGATATTGCAGACCACTATAATGGGAAAGGGCGGTGAAATATTTGTTCTTGATATGGGGGAGCCTGTGAAGGTGCTATACCTGGCTGAGCAGATGATACGGCTATCAGGTAAAGTTCCTGAAGAAGATATCAAGATTGAATTTACCGGCCTGCGACCTGGCGAAAAGTTACACGAGGAATTATTTCATAGCGACGAGAATTTGACGGATACCAGCCATAAAAAAGTAATGCTCGCTAAGAGCCGTAAAACTGACTGGAAAACTCTTGAAGAGACCATGGATGCCTTTCACCAGGCCATTGATGAATTTGATGAAGAAGTACTTATAGCTCTGATACAAAAGCTGGTGCCGGAGATGACGCAGAAAGATAGCGCAAAAGAAGGCGCAGCTGCTACAGTTACTGGGATAACAGAACTAACAGAAATAACAGGAGAATAATTTGATTGTCCCGGTCATACTATCAGGAGGCTCCGGCACGCGCCTGTGGCCTATGTCGCGTGAGTTTTACCCCAAGCAGTTCCACCATCTGCTGGGCAATGAAACCATGCTGCAGCAAACCGTGCAGCGCCTTGATGGCTTATGCCAGCCCGAACAGCTGATTGTAATAGGCAATCGCGAACACCGCTTTATGATTATAGAGCAGCTGGCTGAAACAGGCTGGCAGAATGCCAATGTTCTACTGGAACCCGTGGGTAGAAATACAGCACCTGCGGTAGCCATGGCGGCAATTGCGGCACTGGAGGTATCTGCAGAAGCTACGCTGCTGGTACTTGCCGCAGATCATGTGATCAGAGATGCAGAAGGCTTTAGAGAGACGGTAAGAACCATGTTGCCATTAGCTGAGGATGGCAAGCTGATTACTTTCGGGATACCGGCGAGCAGGCCGGATACAGGTTTTGGCTATATCCATTGTGGAGAAAAGATAACTGACAATGCCTTTTATGTTGATGCCTTTGTGGAAAAGCCGGATAAAGATAAAGCAGTTGAATATGTTGCTGCCGGGGATTATTACTGGAACAGCGGTATGTTTCTGTTTCAGGCAAAAACCTACCTGGATGAGCTTGCACTATGGCAGCCGGAGATCCTGGATTGTTGTCAGGCTGCGTGGCAAAACAGAGAACGGCACTTCCACGGTTTCCAGGCCTTTGATGAGGAAGCCTTCAGCCGCTGTCCTGCTGTTTCCATAGATTATGCGGTGATGGAGAAAACTGATAAAGCCGTTATGGCGCCTCTGGACGTGGGCTGGAACGATGTAGGCTCCTGGTCAGCATTGCATCAGGAACTGGAACAGGATGAGCATGGCAATGCCAGTAAA
>JAUWVE010000079.1 GCA_030617565.1 Gammaproteobacteria bacterium
TATCGTCATCTGGCCAATTCAGTTTACCATTGCGAAAAATGACCTTGCTGAACTTTATGATGCCATTGAAGTCAGTAGTAATAAGATCAGGCATTATCTTGAAAAAAATGGCATTAAGCCGTCAGAAATTTCGCTTTCCACACCGGTAATTACAGATAAATCAGCGCAGAGTTACGGCAATGCCCGGCAGCCTGAATTCAGATACACTGCGGTGCAGGTGGTAACCGTCTACTCCAATAATATCGATCAGGTTCACAGGGCGATGGCCGGACTGGCACAACTGGGTAAGCAGGGTATTGCGTTCACTGGCGGCAACTACGATACACAACCGGAATATATATTTACCCGTTTGAATGAAATCAAGCCGAGCATGATTGAACAGGCCACCACCAGGGCGCGGGAAGTTGCACTCAAGTTCGCCAATGATTCAAAAAGCAAACTGGGTAAGATCAAGAGTGCGTCACAGGGGCAATTCAGTATTGCCGCCAGGGACAAAAATAATCCTCATATAAAAAGGCTTCGAGTAGTATCGACCGTGGAGTATTATTTATCGGATTAAATTGCCGGATTCATTCACAGCTGTTCCATTTGCCTGGCATTTCGGCACATGCCGGAAACTGGAAAAATCCTGTATTCAATTGATACAATTGATACCATTGATAGCATAGATTCAGTTGCTATTCAGATTGATTGCGTTACAGTCATTCATTATGCGTTTACACTCAATAAAATACCTAATTCTCCTTTTACCCACATTAATTTTTGCACAGGGCTGCGCTGCATTGCCTGAAACACAGGCACTGCAGCTACTGCGAGAAGATTATTCAAGCTTAAATCAGGTAAAAACAGAATTTGATCAGGCGCTGAAAGGTGGTGGGCTTTCTGCCAGAGAGAAGGCCGATTTTAAAATCTGGATCAAACAACTGGAAGATCGAGTGGCGGAAGATTGCCTGGCTATATCGTCGAAGACAACAGTAAGCCTGCCGGTTGATCCCCCCTGCGAAAAGATATTAGCCAGTTATTCCGTGCCGGCTGATATCGATATTAAAGACGAGAGCACCGGACAGGAAAAAACGGACCGCATGATCGAGCAACTTAACGGTTCTCTCGGCGAATTTGATGAGCGCCTGTTAAGGGAGCAGGACCGGGTGAAGTCGAAAAGGCCTGCAGCTGAATCTGCTGGTGGTTCAGCGGGTGGTGCAGCGGGTGACTCTGCAGGTGGCGGCAGTGACGGCGATGAAACTGAAGAAGGAAATGCTGCAGATGATAATGGACAGAAGAAACAGGGTGATAAACAGGCAGAACAGGACCGGCAACCCGCAGGCGGTGAATCAGGCTCACCGTCTAAATCTACTTCTGCGCATAAAAGCACAGCACCAAAAGATATACCTGATGGCAGGAATGATGATGTTGTAGCACGGCAGTTACGTGAAGCGGCAGAAAAAGAAACTGACCCGGAGCTAAAGAAGAAGTTGTGGGAAGAATACCGGCGGTATAAATCAGGCAGTCATTAAAATGATGAATAACGTACTTAAAATTGTTATTTTGTTATTTTTCCAGCTGGGTTTGCTGGCTGGCTGCGCGACTTCTGGCGGACAGAGAACTGCCAAACAGGATGAAGTGCTGCAAAAGGTCAGTCAGGAGCTGGCAGAAGACCAGCTGCTGGATGTCTGGATTGAACTGTTCGAGCCGGGAGAGTTGCCAGAGGATAAAGACGATGCACGTGGACTGTCACTGGATATACGTAAGGCTGAGGCATATTACATTCCTTTTTATTTACGCGGTGTGATGGAGAAGACCGGGTATTGGGGGGCAGTGCGGGTAGTACCCAAAAATACAGAAGGTGCCGAGTTACTGGTCCGTGGCACTATCGTGAGTTCAACCGGCGAGGAGTTGAGGCTTGAGGTGTCGGCACTGGATGCCAGTGGGCGAGAGTGGTTCAGGAAAACATATAAGGCAAAGGTTGATGCCACTGACTACACCAGCATTCAGCCACCGTCAGATAGTTTTGATGCCCTGTATCATGCTATAGCCAATGATCTGGCACAGT
This sequence comes from Gammaproteobacteria bacterium, assembly GCA_030617565.1. Classification (GTDB taxonomy): domain Bacteria; phylum Pseudomonadota; class Gammaproteobacteria; order BMS3Bbin11; family BMS3Bbin11; genus BMS3Bbin11. The sequence continues at coordinate 2,051 of JAUWVE010000079.1, forward strand.
TTCGCGATACGCTGACAGATGCAGAACGTACCAACATCCGGCGGATCGCTGAGATGCGTTTTGCGATTGATATGATGCCGGATGCCTTTTCTGGTTATCTAGGCAAGGATGATAAAGACAGGTATACGCTGCTTAAACTACCGGCTGAAGATGACCCTGCCATTCAGCGTGTGCGGCTGGTGCGAGAGCGTGATTTCCTGTTTGTCGATACACTGAACGGCCATTTTGAGAATTTCTATCGGGAGATGGCGCCGCCCTATCTGGAATGGCGCAAGGCCCGCAGTACTGAAGCCGCTGCCCTGCGGGAGATAAAAAGAAAGGCCAATACCCAGAAGGCGCTGGGTGTTGCTGCAATACTCGGTGCGATAGCCATTGAAGTACTCGGCGGCAGTGAAACCAGGGCTTCTACCGGTACCGTGCGCGATGTGATGGTAATCGGCGGTCTGTATTCAATTAAAATGGGTATGGATACCAATGCACAAAGTACGATCTATCAGGCTGCCATTGAAGAGCTGGGTGAGTCATTCAGCAGCGAAGCGAAACCGATGGTTGTTGAGGTAGATGGAGAAATGCGTGAATTGACCGGTACGGCCGAAGCACAGTACGAGCAGTGGCGGGATATAATGCGAAAGATATATGCCTCGGAAACCGGCCTCGCACCGGTTTCCAGCAGTACAGGCGTGACTGAATAAATGGTGCATAAACTTCGCCCACCGGGTTTGCGGCCGCCTGCTTCTGATGGGCAAAAAAATGCAGTCGATGCCGGGCAAAATAAACTTCATCACATGGTCTGGGCGCTGTTTGGTTTCGTTGCTGCTTTAACGCTGGTGGTACTTGTAGTCTTACCTTTCCTGGTTACTGAGCGTTCGGCCGAGGAAGCCTTAAACACAGCGAAGTCTGTTCAGGGCGCGCAACCGCCGGCCCTGGCAGTAAGTGTAGTACGTAATGATGCCGAGCAGGCACTTAAAGATTTTCTCCGTCTGCGTGCGCAGCCAGATCTTGCCAATGCAGAATTCTGGGCGGCTGAAGACTGGCAGCTTGCTTTGAAAACAGCCCTGGAGGGAGATGGCTTGTATGGGCGTGGCCATTTCGCCGAGGCACTGGCCGCTTATAAAAAAGCCACGCAACAGTTGCAGGCCTTACTCGATGGCATGCCTCAGCGATTGTCAGCGACTCTTGCAGAAGGCCGGCAGTCCCTGCAGCAGAATGACGTGGCAGCAGCGGTTTCTGCCTTTGAGCGTGTACTTGCCATGCAGCCGGATCATGAACAGGCAGGCATGGATCTGGCACGTGCCAATGTGCGTAAAGAAATCCTGCAGTTGATGGTGACGGGCAGTCAGGCTGAAGCAATGGACAGGTCAATGTCCGCCGCTGAAGCCTATACTGCTGCACTGCAGCTTGATTCCACCTATGCTCCGGCGCAGGACGCAGTAAAAAGGATTAACATCGTGCTTACTGAAGATGCCTTTAAGCAGGCTATGAGCGAAGCATTGCAGAATCTCGACAGAGGAAATCTCGGCGCTGCTGAAAAAGCCCTGCAGGCGGCGGCAACAATTCATCCTGGTTCAGATGCTGTTAAAGATGGTCAGCGCCGACTTGTTGAGGCCCGGCGCCGGTTCAGGCTTGCCAGTCTGCGCAGGCAGGCGGAGCAAAGAGCAGCCAGCGAAGACTGGTCGGCGGCGGCCGGACTTTACCGGAAAGCTCTGGCCATCGATGGCCGCTCTCTTTCAGCCCGGGATGGGTTGTCTTATGCGCAAAAGCAGAGCCAGTTGAATGCTCAGATTGACCACTATCTGGCAGATACAACGCGTCTTTCATCAGACGAGCCACTGGCTAATGCGCAAAAGCTATTGCAGGCAAACAAACAGATTGCAGACAGCGAACCGCGACTTAAGGCCAAAATTTCCCGGCTAAAGGAAGCTGTACGGCTCGCCATGGTGCCGGTCGAATTGCTTATACGTTCTGATGGCCGGACAGATATAAGCATTTATCATGTCGGACGATTCGGCAGCTTTCAGCAGAAGCAGCTGACACTGCGACCGGGCCGTTACACCCTGTCCGGTTCCTGTGCCGGTTATCGTGATGTACGTAAAATCATTACGCTGGTCCCCGAGACAGGCTCCTATACAGTAACGATGCGCTGTGAGGAATTAATTTGACACGTGAATATTTCATCACGGATGCACTGGCTGAAAGGCAAGTCACTGAAGTAGATCTGCCTTTACGTGTAGGGGGCAAAGAGCAGGGCGGTATTGTTATCCCCGGCGTTGCCGATGAACGTTTGTTTGCTTTCATTGCTCTGTCGGATGGGCATGCCTACATCCAGCCGGCGGGCGATAATAGCAGCCTGTTTCATAATGATGAACGTATGACGGATTCAGTCTGGCTTAAATCCGGTGACCGGATACAGATAGGCGGCTCAGTGATTAACTGGCTAGTACAGGGTGACAAAGTCCTGATTGACGTTCAGGGGCAGTCAGACGACCATTTTCCCCGTCCACCATCTGCGCCATCCGTTGATTATCAGAACTCAGGCAATTATGAATTACCGGTACACAGACAGGATCATGGCCAGAGTGATGGAAAAAAACGGCACCGGTATTTCATTGCATTTATTTCACTGTTAATTCTGCTTGTCGGCTATCTGCTGATAGCTACCCCGGTTGTGATTCGAACAATCCCGCAAACAGCGGCGGTGAAGATGAAAGGCTTGCCTCCAGTACTGTCGCTGTGGAATTCCAGACTGGTCTTACCCGGGCAATACACCATAGAAATGACAGAAACCGGTTACTACCCATTACATGAGCCCGTTGATATTGAAATTGGTGAGATGCTCGAATTGTCGTATGAACTGACTGAATTACCTGGCCTGCTGACGATTACAAGCACACCGGTAGTTCCTTTGCAGTTAAGTGTTGACGGCGTTAAGACAGAAATATCACAGCAGGGAGTTGCTGAGGTCGAGCGCGGCAGACACAAGCTGCATATTGCTACTGCACGTTACCTGCCTGAGGAGCAGGAGCTGGATATTCAGGGTTACGGTAAAAGTCAGCAGCTCGCTATTGTTTTAAAACCTGCCTGGGCAGAGCTCCTTATCACCACCGAGCCTGAATCTGCCGCTGTTTATGTGAAGGGAAAGTTACTCGGGAAGACTCCCCTTAAAACAGAACTATTGCAGGGCAATCATGAAATACAGCTGAAGCTGGAGGGATTTAAAACTGTTTCAATCAAGCAAATCGTTGAGGCAGGAAAAAATATCACGCTGAATAAAATTGAACTGGAACCGGTAGATGGTGTGCTAGTTCTCAGCAGCGTTCCGTCTGCTGCAAGCATTGTTATTGATGGAAAGTTTTCAGGTACTACGCCGAAGAAGCTAACGCTGACCGCAAACGCAAAACATAGCCTGGAATTAAGCAAGGCTGGCTACGCTACTGCGAAAAAATCAATCAATCTGAAACCGGATGAAGAACGTACAATTGATATAGCACTGACTTCCGAGATGGGCACGATCTTCCTGACAATACGCCCTGCCGATGCAACAACGCTGCTTGATGGAAAAAAGCTTGAGAAGAATCAGGGTCGCCTGCGTCTTGCTGCACGCCCACACACCCTGACAGTGAGTAAACCCGGTTATATTTCTGAAAAATTGACTATCCGGCCGCGACCGGGAACTGGCCAGAATGTCGAGATCAGCTTGCAGACAGCAAAACAGCAGGCGGCAAAGAAAAAGAGTTCGACAAGCACTGCCGCGACTTCAATAGCGGGCCACCAGTTGCTACGGATACACCCGCAAAGAAGTTTTATGATGGGTGCATCGCGTCGTGAAGCGGGACGCCGGGCGAATGAAAGCCAGAGGCTGGTGCAATTGCAGCGACCCTTCTATTTTTCCAGCAAAGAAGTGACGAATGGAGATTATCGTCGCTTTAATAAAACACATGATTCCGGAAATTTTGACGGTGCGGCATTGAATGGTGATGAGCAGCCGGTGGTCAATATCAGTTGGGATAATGCCGCTCGCTACACTAACTGGCTCAGTAAACAGCAGGGTTTGTCACCGGCCTATGTAGAGAAAGATAAAAAAATGGTGGCGGTTCGACCGATGAATGACGGCTATCGGCTGCCGACAGAAGCCGAGTGGGCCTGGGCTGCCCGTATGCAGGACCAGAAGAGTGCACAACGTTATCCCTGGAATGGCAGTTTCCCGCCAACAGGAAAGGTGGGCAACTATGCTGATGCCCGCATAGCCGATACGCTTGCCGATATCGTCCCGGGCTATGATGATAACTTCCGCGGCAGCGCACCGGTAGCCAGTTTTCCGGCCCGGCCGAGAGGTTTTTATGATCTGGGTGGCAACGTGGCCGAGTGGATGCATGATTACTATGCGGTGTATCCGGGCGAGTCAGCAAAACGGGTTATCGATCCCGCCGGTCCTGCATCAGGTGAGCACCATGTCGTGCGCGGCTCCAGCTGGCGGCACGGTAATATCACCGAACTGCGCCTGAGCTACCGTGACTACAGCAGTAAACCGCGTTACGATCTTGGTTTTAGAATTGCACGTTATGGAAAATAAAATATTTCAACTGGTTTTGATTCTGTTTTTGGCTCTTGCCGCAGTACCTGGCATGGCAGAGCCTTCAGATGCACGCACTAAAGTCCCTGCAGAGACCGTTGAGCCTGCAAAAGAAAAAGCGACTGAAGTTGTCAAAAAGAAATATGAACCGGCAACCCGGTTTACGCCTACCGAGAAACTGCGCGCTGATGATACGGTGCCGTTTCCGGTAGATATTTGAAAAAGTTCCAAGTTCCAAGTTCCAAGATCCAAGACTGAAACGATAAATTATTGGATACTTGGATCTTGGAACTTGGAACTTGGAACTTGGAACTTGGAACTTGGATCTTGGATCTTGGATCTTGAAACTGGTTTTAAAATATGAAAAAAATCTTCCCGAATGACTTCATTTTCCAGGTCTTCGCCCTGTTGATTTCCTTCATCATCGTTCATGCAGTATACGTCACACTGGTGCGCCCATCGGCGGCCAGGCATATGCAGCAGCAGGCGGCTGAACTGGCGGCTGATCCGGGCTATATTGCTGAGAGTTCATTTTTTGTTGTCATCAAGGACTATGAACAGGAAACCTGCTTCATCCTGATGTTATGGGCGCTGTCGATTCTGACTTACAAGGGGCAGGCAGTCTGGAGAC
>JAUWVE010000012.1 GCA_030617565.1 Gammaproteobacteria bacterium
AACTGCACCGATTTCTGCGGAAGGTCTTAGTCCGGCACAGATGTTTTTCATCGGACAGATCGAAGATGCGCGTATCGAATACAAAGCAATCAATGAATTCCCGGGGCTAAAGAAACTCTGGCGTTCACTGATGGATGTTCCCGGTGAAGAAAAAATCGAACATCCAACCATGCCGTTACTGGAGCGTTTCGCTGTTATGTTGCTTGACGAGTCGGCTACTTCAGATGATGAAGAACTGAATGCACTCGCACAAAAATTTCATAGTGGTATCGAAGAAAATCAGGACAACAATAATTTCTGTTGGCATCTTGGCCTCGATGTATTTAATTTATTTTCATCACGTAAAGATGTACCAAGCCTGCGTATCCTGGAGCGTATCGATATCGTTTACCGTGATGACAATCGTTACGTCTGGGAGTTTGAAGAATTTACCTGGGAAGTCGAACATGAATATGTGCCTGCCAGCCAGAGACAGGTAAGGCGTCAGGTCAGTGTTATCGAAATGGCCAATGAAGTTGATTGTGAACTGGCCGGTGATGACGCGCAGGAGATCTGGACCTGTTCGACCGAGATGCGTCCTTATGAAGATGACCTCACCGACAAAACAAAAAGTTTTAACGAGATGTGGGGTAAAGAACCGATTTCCGATCCTTATCATTACCATGAATGGGACTATCAGATCCAGTTACATCGTCCGGACTGGGCTACGATCTACGAACGCCGCCAGCCGCGTGGCCATGTGGAAGATATTCAAGAAATCCTTGATGCATACCGTCCGGTCGCTCACCGCATCAAGCAGATTATTGATCTGTTGACACCGGAAGGCGTGCAGCGTGTGCGTAATATGGAAGATGGTGATGAAGTCGATATCAACGCGGCTATCGATGCCATGATTGCTATTCGCATGGGCGAACAACCCAATACCCGTATCACCATGCGTAACGTATTAAAGACACGGGATTTATCGGTTGTGTTATTGCTGGATTTGTCCGAATCAACTAACGAAGCAATGAGCGGTTCAGAAAAAACGGTATTGCAACTAACCCGTGAAGCGGCTACCTTAGTTGCTACTGCCATAGAAGGCATCGGAGATCCTTTTGCCATACACGGTTTCGCCTCGGATGGTCGGCACGATGTGCAGTACTATCGCTTTAAAGATTTTAGCCAACACTTTGATGATGAATCCAAGTCACGTCTTGCGGGAATGAAAGGTGGCTTATCCACGCGTATGGGCGCGGCCTTACGTCATGCCGGGCAGTATCTGTTAAAGCAGCAGGAAAGACGTAAGTTAGTATTGTTATTAACCGACGGTGAACCTGCTGACATCGATGAACGCGATCCACAACATCTGCGTCACGACACCAAGAAGGCAGTCGAAGAACTTTATAGCACGGGTGTGCTTACCTATTGCCTGACACTCGATCCGAATGCTGATGATTATGTGAAGCGGATCTTTGGTGCGAATAACTATACCATTATTGATAACGTTGATAAATTGCCCGAGCAGTTGCCAACCTTGTTTGCCAGCCTGACGGCATAATTCGCCAATGACCAGGAGCTGTTCATGCCTTTAGTAAATATGCGCGATATGCTCTACCACGCCTACGACAATAACTATGCCGTCGGTGCTTTTGACCTGGTCAGTCTGGATTTCCTTGAAGCTGTTATCAGTGCTGCAGAAATTTGTCGCTCTGCTGTTATCCTGAGTATCGCAGAACCTCACTTCGAGCATTATGATTTTGAGCTTTTGCTGCCTGCTGCTGAAGCTGCGGCAAAGCGTGCATCTGTTCCAGTAGCCATTCAGCTCGATCATGGCGGTTGCCTGGAGACAGTGGTTAAAGCGATTAACCTGGGATGCAATGGCGTCATGCTGGATGCATCAAACCAGGACTTCTCAGACAATATAGAACACACCCGGGCGGTTGCCGAGATGGCACATCGATGCGGTGTTTCCGTGGTGGGTGAGCTGGGTTATGTGGCGGGCAAAGAGGGTGAAGGTGCTGAGCAGCATCCCGGGGAAACGGCGTTTACACTGCCCTCTGAAGCCAAGGCCTATGTCGAAAGAACCGGTGTAGACTTTCTGGCGGTGTCCATCGGCACTGTGCAGGGACGGATGAATGGCCGGGCAAAACTCGACTATGCACGCCTCAAACAACTCAATCAAACCGTCAACATCCCCTTGGTCATTCATGGCGGCAGCGGCTTGAATGAAGACCAGTATCATAAACTGACATTGAACGGTGTTGCCAAGATCGATTATTACACCGCGCTTTCAGATGTCGCGGCAAAGGCGATGCGAAAACGCAGTAAGGGAAATCCTAAAGGCAGTTTTACCGATCTTAAAAAAGATGTGAAGGAAGCCGTTGGCAATGAGGTGCAACGTTGTCTTCGTCAGTGGGGCAGTGCAGGACGTGCAGCTGAAGTACTCGAGCGATGTGAACCCTGGCTGTCCATTGAACACCTGATCGTACATAATATGAGTGCGCAGTCTAGTCAGTCAATCGATAGTTTGATGTCTGAAGGAAAGCGGATACTTTTACAGATGCCCGGTGTGCGTGAAGTATTCACCGGTGAAGCGATGAAAGAAAATAGCAAATACAGTTTCTGCTGGTTGGTACGGTTTACCCATAAAGCCGCGCTTGAAAGTTTTCGCGAGCATGAAGTTTTTGATTCTTTTCTAAAGAAACAGTTTAATCCCAATGTCAGTGACCTGACCAGTATCGACTTCCAGGAAATAAAATAATTCAGTCATCTTCAGTATCCTGCATCAGGAAGGTCTCAGGAAGATCTCAGAGGCAGGATGCTGACATTACAGTCTGTGTTCAGCGAGTTGCGATGACGCTGATCAATCAGTAACATCGATTGATAGAATTCACTGTTAAGCCGTTTTTGAATTTCAGACATATCCTCACCATAAAAAATAACGCGGCAATCCATGTTCTGCGTTAAACCCTCGCGTTCCCTGGCGCTTGTCAGAGGATGCCATGAAACCCTGATAAGTCGGCCACCTTCATCACCTCGAACGGCATAGGCTAAGCTATCGACAAACCAGAAAGCATTCTTTTCGATGATGGCAAGATATTGCAGCGAACGAACAGGTATAAATAAATAACTCGATTGACTTCGATTGAGCAGGACATGGGCGAGGTTATAGGTTTGCGACAACAATCGGGTCTCCAGACAAAAAAACTCATCAGGTGTAAAAAACGATTGAGTATCATGTGCGGTCATAAATGAATAGTAACGGTACTGTCAAGTTAAGTACAATTCAGCCAGACAATCCCCATGAAAAGGTAAAAACACCTTGCTCTGGCTATAGATTTCCGGCCGAAATTATCAGCCACTCAGTGTGGTTCTACCAACGTTTCTGCTTGAGGGCACCTCTATTTATTCATGAATATTCATCTCACATCCATTGTGACCATCTCTGCGGTAAGAATCTTCGCAATAGCTAGCTATTACGTGCGATCCTTGCCTTGATATGAACACAATTGATGCAATCTGATCTATCCATAATAAATAGAGGTGCCCTTGAGTCTAAGAGATGTCGAAGATCTTTTGCTAAACGTGGAATTGAGGATTACTACGAGTCAATTCGGCATTGGTGTGCTCGGTTTGGGCCATAATACGCCCACAAGCTTTAAAACGGCGAGGTGGTCTGTGTGATACCTGGTATCTTGATCAGGTATTCTTCAAGATTCATGGTGATCATGTTTACTTGTGGCGAGCAGTGGATCAGGATGGCTTGGTTGGCAGTACCCATGAGAAACAAGTCTATTCTTGCTAGTGTTCCCTGACTAGCAGCAATAATGAATGCACTAAAATTGATACTCCATTATCATCAAGTGGTAAAAAAACATGCTTACAATAGGAGTACTTTTAAATGAAAGCATCTGACCTGTTCATTAAGGCGCTGGAAGCCGAAGGCATCGAATATATCTTCGGTATACCTGGCGAAGAAAATCTCGACTTTCTCAACTCACTTAAAGATTCGTCGATCAGATTAATCCTGACGCGCCATGAGCAGGCTGCAGGGTTCATGGCAGCCACCTATGGCCGCCTTACCGGCAAGGCAGGTGTTTGTCTGTCCACGCTTGGGCCAGGAGCAACCAACCTTGTGACCGCAGCCGCCTATGCCCAACTTGGTGCCATGCCAATGTTGATGATTACAGGGCAGAAACCAATCAAGGCCAGCAAACAGGGTCAGTTTCAGATTGTTGATGTGGTGGACATGATGCGTCCGCTGACCAAGTTTACCCATCAACTCAGCAGCGCCCATAACATCCCTGCCAGGGTGCGCGAGGCTATACGCACTGCGGAAGATGAACGGCCGGGCGCGGTTCACCTGGAACTTCCTGAAGATATTGCCTATGAGGAAACAGATTCACAAGTCATTGCCAGGAGCAGATTTGACATTCCCCATGCAACGGATCACTCCGTCGCTGCCGCCGTCGAGATGATTGAATCGGCAAAGCACCCCTTGATGCTGATTGGTGCAGGCGCCAACAGGAAGCGGTTTAGCGCCAGTCGTGGAGTATTCGTCAAGAAAACGGGCATCCCATTCTTCAGTACCCAAATGGGCAAAGGCGTCGTTGATGAACGCAATCCGCTTTTCCTGGGTAACGCCACGCTTTCTTCCAATGATTATTTACATCGTGCTATTGAAAAAACCGATCTGATCATAAACGTAGGCCACGACGTCGTTGAAAAACCCCCGTTCTTTATGGAGCAAGGAGGATTTAAGGTCATCCACGTAAATTACGTTACTGCAACTATCGATCCTGTTTATTACCCGCAACAGGGAGTGATTGGTGATATTGCCAGTAGTATGGAGCGTTTGACTGCACGAATAACGCCACAGCAAAGTTGGGACTTCTCTCGATTTATGGAGGTTAAAGCTCACCTTGATAGACATTTACTGGAAGGGGCAAAAGATGAAAGATTCCCTGTTTATCCGCAACGTCTGGTTGCCGATGTACGAAAAGTGATGCCCGATGATGGCATCATTGCTCTCGACAACGGTGTCTACAAGATCTGGTTCGCGCGTAACTATAAAGCCTATGGGCCAAATACCGTTCTGCTCGATAATGCACTGGCAACTATGGGTGCAGGTCTACCTTCTGCGATGGCTGCCAAAATTGTTCATCCAGGCCGTCGGGTAATGGCTATCTGTGGCGATGGTGGCTTCATGATGAACTCGCAGGAGATGGAGACTGCAGTACGTCTGGGGCTTGACCTTGTTGTGCTGATTCTCAAGGACGATGCCTACGGTATGATTAAATGGAAACAGGCCAATATGGGCTTTGATGATTTTGGTCTCGATTACGGTAATCCGGATTTTGTCCAATATGCCAACAGCTATGGTGCAATCGGACATAGCCTCGAATCAGCAGAGTCACTAATCCCCCTGATAGAAGAGTGTTTCAATACCGCAGGTGTACACTTGATTGAGGTTCCTGTCGACTATTCAGATAATGACCGCATACTTAATTCTGATATTAAGGAACAGAGTCAACGGATATAGGATTGTAGCCCAGCTTGTAAATTTGCCAGGGAACATCGGGATCAGGTCTTGTCTTTTGCCTTTATTGTGGAGATAACTGGTATCTGATCCCGGTTTATCTAAATCACTTACCAACAATATAGCGTTCATCATCAAAGGTCATCACCCAGTCAGGTTTGTAAATCACAAACGCACTGGTCAGCATGCCGGTGACAAAGGCTTCTGGAAACATAAACAGGGGCACATAGAGCAGCGACTCTGCAACCAGTTGACTGTCAGGGTAAGCCTGTACCAGGCTTAGTAAGGCAATAGCAGACAGGCGGCTTGCGGCAACAGCAATGCCAGCACCAAAAAAGGCGGCTACAAATATATAGATAAAGAAGTTATCCGGTAATCGTCTCTGTGACAGGCACAGGATACCGTAACTGACAAATACAGGGATAGCGATACTGAGCAGACCGTTAACGCCCAGGCTGAGTACTTCGTTGTGCTGTATCAGTACGCTGGCAATCATAATCGTACTCAAGCCCAGCAGGGCGAGTGGCCAGCCAAACATCAGGGTAAACATTGTCGCCCCCAGATGGTGAAAACCAAGCCCCGGTGAAATACCTGCCTTGATTTTCCAGATTAACAATAAGGCCACCATTGCACCAAAATACACGTGCTGGCTGGGCCTGTTATTCAGCAGCGCGTCAAATGAGAAGTTTTTTATCGCAAGAACAACCAGTGCCAGCATCATAATATTTGCCAGCCACATCAAAGGGACCGGTAACAGGCTGGCGGGAATATGAAGGCCGATAAGCCAGTTTGTTTCATTCAGCATGGCGCTATTTTACAGCAGAAAACTGAAGAAAAGTGTAATTATCTAGGCGGCATGAGCGATAGAGTTGCCGTTAATAAGTTTTAAACCGGGTCATAAAATCCGGGTCATGCAACAATCATTTTTAATATTAGAAAATATTGTACTCTGTCACCGATTACCGCAGCGATATTGCTGACGGTATGTATCAGTTTATGCATGCTTTCTCATTATGTAAGGTAATTAATGGTGCCAGTAGGCTGTGAATCCTAGTCCCGCAGAATGATCGTCCTTAGGTTTAAAGTGAACGTCCCATTCTGTTTGATCACACCGACATGTGTACCCGCATTGTTAATCATGGCTACGGTGTTTTTGCCTAAAAGTGGTCTGCGGATGAAATGCATTTGCCAGCCGAATGTTTGCATTTGAACGTATGTTTTCACCTGAGCTGTATTGAGATGCACCATAAAGCTGGATGGGATCGCCGGTTTCCGTTTGCGCCTTTCAATAATCCTCATCGTGTCCCTAACCTGATCATGAAAATATAATATATCTTTTTACGGTTGATGAAGTCACTCTATTTCCTGACATTGCACAATCAGCTAAATGGTGAAATCAGTGATTCCTGACTGTCTCAGCAGGGTCGACTGCAGTCCTTCTAATTTAATCTAAAACGTTTATTTTGAATGTATAGAAATCAATTATCAGAACCCATCTATTTTCTACCTTTGATTGAATGCCGTCAATTTAGATAGCAGGTTTCTTCAGGAATCAGGCTCACGCCCCAGTTTTAACCCCACGGGCTTTGACTTAATTACCTATTTTGGGGTGTCGAGCACTGGAAGGCTGGGCAATCGTCGTGATTTCGCTGCCTATCAGCGAAATTTCCTGGCTGCATGAATATGGCTTACACTGAAGGGCACCTCTATTAATTCATGAATAATCATCTTATATCCAAAACTAGCCCTCTCTACGTTAAGAATCTTCGCAATAGCTAGCTATTACGTGCAATTCTTGCCTTGATATGACTAGTTTTGAATTTCAATCTGATCATCCAGAGTTAATAGAGGTGCCCTGAAGATAAAATATTGATATTAGTCATTGTTGAATAACTGCTCAACTTTACCTAAAGTTACTGCATGACATATAAAAGAACAGCTACGATGAGGATGGCGAGATGAAAACACGTGACCAACAGATTCATGACCTGGAACAGGAATGGGTGCAAAATCCCCGCTGGATAGATGTCAAACGTGGTTACGCGGCTGCTGACGTAGTTCGTTTGCGCGGTTCTGTACAACCGGAATACACCTATGCAAGCAATGGCGCCAATAAGCTTTGGAAACTGCTGCACGGCGATGCCAGAAAGGGATACGTCAACTGCATGGGTGCAATCACTGGAGGCCAGGCTATGCAGCAGGCCAAAGCCGGAATTGAGGCAATCTATCTTTCCGGCTGGCAGGTGGCAGCAGACGGAAACACATCGGAAACCATGTATCCTGATCAATCTCTTTATGCCTATGATTCAGTGCCCACCATGGTGCGCCGTATCAATAACGCCTTCAAGCGTGCCGACGAAATACAATGGTCACGTGGTATCAATCCCGGTGACAGTAATTTTATCGATCACTTTCTACCCGTCGTGGCCGATGCCGAGGCGGGATTCGGTGGCGTGCTCAACGCCTTCGAGTTGATGAAGAACATGATTGCAGCCGGCGCTGCCGGGGTTCATTACGAGGATCAGCTGGCTGCGGTTAAAAAATGCGGGCACATGGGTGGCAAGGTACTTGTGCCGACACAGGAATCAATCCAGAAGCTCATTGCTGCGCGGCTCGCTGCCGATGTCTGCGGCGTTCCAACTATACTGCTGGCACGTACTGATGCCGAGGCAGCCAATTTACTGACCTCCGATATTGACTCAAACGACAGGCCGTTCCTGACTGGCAAGCGCACTGCGGAGGGTTTCTATTGCGTTAGAAACGGTGCCGAGCAGGCAATATCGCGTGGTGTTGCTTATGCCCCTTACGCCGACCTGGTGTGGTGCGAGACAGGTAAACCGGACCTGGGTTTTGCGCGCGAATTCGCTCAGGCAGTATTGGCACAGAACCCGAATAAACTACTTGCCTACAACTGTTCACCTTCATTCAACTGGAAGAAGAACCTCGATGACAGCGCTATCGCAAGTTTCCAGGACGAACTGTCTTCGATGGGATACAAATACCAGTTCATCACCCTGGCCGGCATCCATAACATGTGGTTCAACATGTTCGACCTGGCTTACGATTATGCCCGTGGTGAAGGCATGAAACACTACATAGAAAAGGTGCAGGAGCCAGAATTCAGGGCGCGTGACAAGGGCTACACCTTTGTGTCACACCAGCAGGAAGTGGGTGCGGGTTATTTCGATGATGTGACCACCACTATTCAGGGCGGACTGTCTTCTGTTACTGCCCTGAGCGGATCCACTGAAGAGGAGCAGTTCGACGACTCGTAAACCGCCAAAAGGGAATGCCGTGGCCTCTGGTAGCGGCGAGCACATCCTATCGCTGCACGTGGGGCAGATGGCAACAGCACATCCCCCGATGGTGGGCGAGATCGCGCACACCATCCTGCGCGGCTTCAACAATCACTTTGACATCTTCAGGTCCACTACGCGAGAGGCCCGGAGTAACTTCATCAGCGGTAAATGGATGGCCAGCCGGAATGCTGCGATCCGCCGTATAAGTTTGTACGATACGCGTGTGTGCGAAACGATTGCCGAACTGCGCAGCCGTTCGGATACCGATATACTCGATCCGAATTTGTGGCAGCAAATCAAGTTCCATTACATGGGGCTGCTCTATCGCCATCGTCAACCGGAACTGGCTGAGACTTTCTACAATTCGGTGTTTGTCGGCCTGTTTGAACGCCACTTTTACAATAACGATTTCATCTTCGTGCGCCCATCGGTATCGACCGAGCGGCTCGACAGTAACGACCCCGTGTACCGCTGCTATTATCCCATACGCGAAGGCTGGCGGCTGGTACTGACCCGCATACTTGAAGACGCCGACCTCGGACTGCCATTTGGCGACTTGAGTAAGGATGTACGGAATATCACCGCCGATATGCGACGCCATGCGAACCTGCCACGTCAACTGGCGCAGCATTTCCAGATTCAGATGCTGCACCCGGTGTTCTATCGTAATCGTACTGCCTATCTCGTTGGCAGGGTGATCAATGGTCCGGACCGTTATCCCTTCATTCTACGAGTGCGCCGCAGTGCTGCGGGGGCGGCCTATGTCGAGAACCTGATCAGTGAACGCAATGACGTTGCAAACCTGTTTACCTCGGCAAGGGCCTACTTCCTGGTCGATACCGAAGTGCCATCAGCAGTCATCCACTTCCTGCTAGGTTTTCTGCCAGAGAAAACGGCGGCTGACCTGTATACACAGATCGGATTTCACAAACAGGGCAAGGCGGAGTTCTATCGTGACTTTCTGGATCACCTGAAGCGTTCGTCAGACACCATAGACACGGCGCCGGGCAGCAAAGGCATGGTCATGCTGGTGTTCACCTTGCCTTCCTACCCGTATGTCTTCAAGGTCATCCGTGACCGTTTCCGGCCCCCCAAGGATACAACCCGACAGCAGGTCATTGATCGCTATCACCTGGTCAAGCAGCATGATCGCGTCGGCCGCATGTCGGACGCCTGGGAATTTTCCTATACCGCTTTTCCGCTTGACCGCTTTAGCGACGAACTGCTTGATGAGCTAAAGACTGAGGCAAGTTCACAGGTTTCCATTGAGGGCGATCGTCTGGTAATCAAGCACCTGTTTATTGAACGTCGCCTGGTGCCACTCGACCTGTATCTCGAACGGGTTGCTGGTGATGAGGCACGACATGCTTTAAAAGAGTATGGTGATGCGATATGCGACATTGCCGAAGCGGGCATATTTGCAGGTGACCTGTTGCCAAAAAACTTCGGAATTACGCGTTACGGCCGCGTCATATTCTATGATTACGATGAGATCGTGCCACTGGTTGAGTGCAATTTCAGGCATATACCAGCCCCTCGCTATCCGGAGGATGAATTTGCCGCAGAGCCATGGTATTCCGTCGGCGTGCACGATATTTTCCCGGAAGAATTTTCCGGTTTCCTGATCGCCGATCCGATCCAGCGCCGGTTGTTTGAGCAGTTGCATCCCGGCCTGTTCCAGGCCGATTACTGGAAGACATTACAGGCCTGCGTCGTGGCAGGTCGTTATCCTGATTAATTGGTAATGTAAGCGCGACATCGGGCCGACGGCGGCCTGAGTACTCTCACTAGCCGTATTTATTTTTTGCCACGCGACGGTATTGATAGAGCAAAGGCTCTGTATAACCGCTGGGTTGTTGACGGCCATCGAAGACCAGTCTACAGGCTGCCTGGAAGGCGATGCTGGTATCGAAGCCAGGTGCCATATTACGGTAGGCTGGATCGCCAGTGTTTTGACGATCTACGGCGACTGCCATGCGTTCGAAGGCGGCTTGAACCTGCTGCCGTGAGCAAATTCCGTGGTGTAGCCAGTTGGCGAGGTGCTGGCTGGAGATGCGCAGCGTTGCACGGTCTTCCATCAGGCCGGTGTCATGGATATCGGGCACCTTTGAGCAGCCGATTCCCTGTTCCACCCAGCGTACGACGTATCCGAGTATGCCCTGAGTATTATTGTCGAGCTCCTGTTGTATCTCTTCGTCTGTCAGCGCTGAGTCACCCTGTAGAGGTATCGCCAGCATATCAATACGCCGGGCCGGCTTGCGTGTCGCGAGCTTTGCCTGCACTGCTGTGATATCGACCTGGTGGTAGTGCATTGCGTGCAGCACGGCAGCAGTGGGGGAGGGAACCCAGGCGGTATTGGCGCCGGCGCGCGGGTGGCCGATCTTGTTTTCCATCATGGCCGCCATTTCATCCGGCATGGCCCACATGCCTTTGCCGATCTGTGCCTTGCCTGTGAAGCCGCATGCGAGGCCGATATCGACGTTGGAGTCCTCATAGGCACTGATCCATAGTGAGTCCTTGATCGCTGCCTTGCGCATGATCGGGCCGGCTTCCATGCTGGTATGTATTTCGTCGCCGGTGCGATCCAGAAACCCGGTGTTGATAAACGCGACACGATCTTTTGCAGCGCGAATGCAGGACTTAAGGTTCAGTGAAGTACGTCGCTCTTCATCCATGATGCCCATTTTCAGCGTGTTGCGCACAAGCCCCAGGGCATCTTCGATAAAATCAAACAGGTCGTTGGTAAAGGCGACTTCATCAGGGCCATGCATCTTCGGCTTGACTATGTAGACGCTGCCGCTGCATGAGTTCTTCAACTCCCCTGTGCCTTTGATATCATGCAATGCGATCAGGCTGGTTATCACGCCATCGAGTATGCCCTCGGGGATTTCGTTACCATTACGATCCAGAACGGCATCGCAGGTCATCAGGTGGCCATTGTTGCGAATCAGCAGCAGGCTGCGGCCCGGCAGCGAGAATGGCTCACCGGTCGGGGAGAGATAGCTGCGATCAGGATCCAGATTGCGCGTCAGTTGTTTTCCCTGTTTATAAAACGTCACGTTCAGGTCAGCTTTCATCAGGCCCAGCCAGTTGCGATAGGCGAGTGTTTTATCTGTGGCATCAACTGTGGCGACTGAGTCCTCGCAATCCTGGATAGTGGTTACGGCAGCCTCCATCTGAACATCACAGATGCTGGCCGGGTGGAAACGTGCCAGATAGTGATCAGGATCGATAGTAAGTTCGATGTGCAGACCATGGTTGCGCAGAAGGATCGCTGAAGGGTGTACCGGGGAGCCGCTATAGCCGGCAAACTGGCCGGGTCGTGCGAGCCCGCTGATCTGACCATCTGCCTGGCGCAGTTTCAGGATCCCATTGATGATTTCATAGCCAGCCACGCTGGAGTGACCGCCTGCTTGCAGCGGCACAGCGGCATCGAGAAAATCCATCGCGTAGCGGATCGACTGACGCGCGCGTGCCGAGTTAAACTTATTACCTCGTGCCAGCTCACCGTCATCCGGGATTACGTTAGTGCCATACAGCGAATCGTACAGGCTCCCCCAGCGTGCATTGGTGGCGTTCAGGGCGTAGCGTGCATTTGTGACCGGGACGACCAGCTGGGGACCTGCAATGCTATGAATCTCGGGATCGGTGCCGCTGGTGGTAATGGTGAAATCATCACCTTCAGGTAGCAGGTAGCCTATCGATGCGAGGAACTCCCGGTAGCCGGTGGCATCATGGGGCAGTTCGGCTCGTTGAAGGTGCCACTCGTCGATCTGCCGCTGCAAGGTTTCACGTTTCTCAATGAGGGCCCTGTTGCGTGGCCCGAACACATCGATGCAATGTTCAAGGCTTGCCCAGAAGGCGTCTGCCTCAATACCCAAACCCGGTAAGACTTCATTCTGTACCAGTTGGTGCAGTACTTCGGCGACTTGCAGGCCGCCAATCTGGATTTTTTCAGTCATCCCAACGTCCCTCTATCATCTCTGCGTTCAAAGCACAGATCTGGCTTTCATCCTCTCTTAATCGTCAGAACTTGTCTACTGGCAAGATCATTCATCGTATTTGTATAATCCAGAATATAATAGCTATGCTTGTATGTAACTGTTGTAGATGAAAAATAAAACATCTAGTCACGGTGCGATATTTTCCAGGGAATTGTTAGTTTTTCCCTGGTAAGAGGGGAGTGGGGAAGAAGACCGTCAGCTTTTAAGTGCAACAGCTTTTATAGTACAAGATTGGAAAACCACATGTTTCATGGTACAAGTTAGTGATTTGCTCCACAGCAAACCAAGGTTTGAACGACTTCACATTGAGATAGAGGAAAAGGGGTGTGCGTGCATGGCCCCTTTCTGAATGTATTCGAACGACTCAGGCCTGCCTGGTAGATACATAAAGTATAATAGTTTTTGACACATGAACGATGGCAGCGGTCGGCAGGAGTATGGCTTTTACATCAGCGCACTTCCCGGATTGTTTTGTTGTATGCTTATTCATATAGTGTTCATGGATTATAAGCGGAAACGGGTCTGGAATTGATTTTAATTAGTGGTAAAGGGGGCAGGTTTGATTGGCCTAAGAAGGGATCAGATTTGATTTTGGATTTCAAAAAATCGAGTATAACTCCGTTGCAACAAGGCTTCTCTCTAATCGAAATCATGGTCGTCGTGTTTTTGATAGCCCTTACCGTGAGTGTCATCTCTGTCAATCTCAATCAAAACATCGAAAAAGTTATTGAAGGCGAAGCAAAAAGATTTGTCGCACTGACTGAATTGCTTTGCCAGGAGAGCGTCATCCAGGGACGAGCCTTTGCTATTGATTCGGCAGACGGTAACAGTTACCAGTTTTTATCCCAGTCAAATCAAGCCCGGTCCAAAATAAAGTGGGTGCCTGTAAAAGGTGATGATCTATTTCGATTGCGAACACTTCCTGAAAACGTGTCTATGGAAATCGAGGTGTACAAGGCAGGTAAACCTAATAGTAGCCAACTTATCGAGTGTGGCACTGATGGGTTGTTGCCACGATTTGACGTATACTTTGAAGCCGATGAAATACGGTATAAAGTGGTTAACGACTTAACTGATGGACTACAGGTGAAGGGTCAGATTTGATTTTTACATATCCAAAAATCAAGTCTGACTCCTTAGCTTGCGAAAGAGGCTTCACCTTGCTCGAAGTCATCGTCGCCCTTGGCATCGTCACTGTCGGCATTCTTGCTGTCTCCAAGGCCATGTCCGGTCATGCAAATACCTTATTGGGCTCTGAGGAACGAATGATTGGCTACTGGGTTGCCGCCAACCAGCTTGAATATGCCCGCATCATCAAAACCATTCCTGTTGCTGGTGAGAACCATGGCAGGGTCGACATGGCAGACCGGACATGGTTTTATCGGGAGGCAACGTCGCCGACAGCGGAACCGCGTTTATTTCGTGTTGATATAAATGTCTTCACTGATGAAAAAGAGCAAGACCAGGTGGGTTATCTATTCGGTTATCTTAAACGCCCATGAATTCCAGTCGTGGCTTCACGCTGTTGGAGATGATCGTAGCGATCAGTATTTTCTCCATTATCGCTATCGTCAGTTACACTAGCCTGAACCGTTTCCTTGATCAACGTGACTGGATCGAAACAGGAAGCGAAAGTCTGAAACAACTGCAAATTGCCTACCTGATTATTGCCCAGGATTTGCGCCGGCTTTCTCCCCGGATAGTACGTGATGGATATGGTGATGCCGAACCACTTTTTATCGCCATGAGTCCAACAGATTCTGCCAATGGAGAGGTCTTGCGCTTCACCACTTACAAACACGATAGCAGTCTGCCCGGTTTGAGTGCACAGGTACGTGTTGCCTATCGCCTTGAAGGTGATGAGCTGTTTCGTATCAGCTGGCCGGTATTGGATCGTGACCAGGATACTCCTGAATATCGTCAGCGTTTATTATCTGATATTCAGTCACTCCAGATCGATTTGATCGATACCAGTAATGACGAAGTCCAGACATTGAAAGGCTGGACAGAACCTGAAAGGCTGCCAGATGGTATTGATCTTCAGATAACACTGGAAAATGGACGGTATTATCAAAGAATATTCGAGGTCAGGCATGGGCAATAATTCGCGCGGCATGGCACTGGTCATCGTTATCTTTATCCTGTCTCTTATGACCATTACGGCAGTCTGGTTGGTCGATGTCATGATGATTTCTGTACGCCGCACGGAAAACATTCGAGATAGCGAGCAGGCCCATCAGATCGCCGTGGCATCCGAGATGTGGGGTGTTTCTGTACTGGAGCTAGACGGCAGTGAAAGTACGACAGACCATCCTGCTGAGGCATGGAGTAACCTGGGAGCAGGGGTGGCGATGGAGGAGGGGACCATAGAAACCGTGATCATCGACCAACAGGGCTTGCTCAACATCAACAATCTCCTGACTGAGGCCCGGTTAGACTCGTCACCACAAAAGAGCAAGGCTCTTCCCAGCGTTTGGATCCCCGCTTTCAAGCGATTGTTGAGGTTGCTGGAGATTGATGAATCACTGGCCGACGCTGTCATCGACTGGATGGATGAGGACCAGGAAGTGCGGGGCATTTACGGGGCTGAGGATCATGCCTATCTTGGGAAAGAACCTCCCTATCGCGCAGCAAACAGAATGTTTAACGATATCTCCGAGCTGATCTGGGTAAAAGGGTTTGACGAAAAAATCATCAACAAGCTTTCACCCTTTATGACCGCGCTGCCCACAACGGATGTTCGCATCAACATCAATACCGCACCGTTGCTTGTCATTCGTATCATCGGTACCAGCACCTTGTCGGAACAGGAGGCAAAGACATTAATTGATGATCGGCCCCTAAAGGAGGGTTATACGATTGACGCATTTCTCAAGCATGACCGCATGGCAGGCCAATCTGAAGTAGCCACAAGGCTCAGTGGAGATAACAGTCGATATTTTAATATTGTCAGTACTGTGCAGTATGGGCGGGCAAATTACCGGATGATCAGCCTGGTGAATCGAGTAGGGAAATTGGCAACAGTAGTGCTTCGTAGATAGGTAAAGGGGCTAGATTAAAAATAACGCCTAAGTCATTGAAAAGATGGTGCCTCGGAGACGATTCGAACGTCCGACCTGCCGCTTAGGAGGCACGAGGATAATTTTCACTGTCAATAAAAT
>JAUWVE010000087.1 GCA_030617565.1 Gammaproteobacteria bacterium
AATACGTAATGCGCAACACTATCTGTTAACTATTTTTCAGTTCTGCCGCGAGTGCCTCGCAAACTTCCTTCGCATCCCCGAACACCATCGAGCAGTTATCCCTGAAATACAGTAAGTTCTCAATTCCTGAATAACCGGGGCGCATGCTGCGTTTGATAACGAATACGTATTTGGCCTTTTCTACATCGAGTATAGGCATGCCGTAGATCGGACTGGATTTGTCGGTTTTCGCTGCCGGGTTGGTGATGTCGTTGGCACCGACTACCAGTGCAACATCTGTAGTGCTGAATTCAGGGTTGATTTCATCCATCTCTACCACGTGATCATAGGGTATGTCTGATTCTGCCAGCAGTACATTCATATGCCCGGGCATCCTTCCGGCAACGGGATGGATAGCAAATTTAACCTCTATTCCTTTTTCATCGAGGATATCGGTCAGTTCTTTCAGGGCATGCTGCGCCTGGGCCACTGCCATACCGTAACCCGGTACGACGATTAACCGGTTGGCATTTTCGATCATAAATGCGAGGTCTTCCACTGCGGCGCTTTTAACGCCCTGGTTGGCCGCCTGCATGGCAGTGGACTCTTCGTCATCCGAGCCGCCAAAGCCACCGAGTATGACGCTGATGAAAGAGCGGTTCATCGCACGGCACATGATGAAGGAAAGAATGGCCCCGGAAAAGCCCACCAGTGCACCGGTTACGATCAGGGCATTATTCTGCAATGTAAAGCCGGTCGCTGCTGCTGCCCAGCCTGAATAGGAGTTCAACATCGAAACAACTACCGGCATATCCGCACCACCAATTGGGATGATCAACAGAAAACCCAGTGCCAGCGCGATTGCAGTAATTAACAAGAGTGTTGTCAGACTGCTGTTCTGTGAAAATTGTATCACCAGTACCAGAGTCACCAGGCCCAGCACAAGATTCAGCATGTGCTGCCCTTTGAAGACAATCGGGTTGCCGCTGAGTATACCCTGCAGCTTACCAAACGCTATCAGTGAACCGGTGAAGGTAATTGCGCCAATGAATGAGCCGATACCGAGCTCCACCAGCATGACACCGTCCACCAGGCCGCTGGCGGCATGTTCTGTAAACGTACCTATTGCCACCAGCACGGCTGTAAGGCCGACCAGGCTATGGAAGGCGGCCACCAGCTGCGGCATGGCTTTCATGTCGATCTTAAGGGCAACAACGATCCCTATCACGGCACCAATAGCAAGGCCGACAAAGATCAGGGAATAATTTTGCACCACTGGATTGAACAGGGTGGCAACTATCGCCAGTCCCATACCGAACATGGCGAGATAATTACCCCGCCTGGCCGTTGACGGGTGGGTTAAGCCTTTCAGACCGAGGATAAACAGGGAGGCAGAAATCAGATAGGCGATCGCGAGTGTATTGGCATTCAACATGGGGTCATCTCGTCCTGATTACTTTTCTTTCTTACGGAACATCGACAGCATGCGCTGGGTTACCGCAAAGCCACCGAATATATTTATCGATGCCAGCGTTACGGCTATAAAGCCCAGACCCTGCTCCAGCGATGTTGCACCTTCAGAACCGGTCACCAGTATGGCGCCAACAATGATAATGCCGGAGATGGCATTGGTCAGCGAGATTAGTGGCGTATGTAGAGAAGGTGTCACACCCCAGATGACGTAATAGCCGATAAAACAGGCCAGTACGAAAATGAATAGTGCGACAATCGCGGGTGACATGCCGCTAGCTGTAATCGTTTCTGTCATATTATTACTCCACTTTTTGGGTAATCTGTAACGTCAAAAGCATTAACCGCAAAGGACGCAGAGTACGCAAAGAAGACCAAAATTCTTCTGTAGTTCCGCCATTGAACCTGCTTCAGAAATTGAATCATAATGAAAATTCCAAATACTAATTGTAAAAAACTTTCTATTAAAAACGAACTTCGCCATTGTAGACGACCAGTGCGGCTTCGGTTACTTCGTCTGCCATGTAGTCAGGCCGTACCAGTTTATCGCCTTCTTTTGTCACCAGTAACTGCATAAGATTTACCAGGTTGCGAGCAAAAAAGCTGCTGGCGTCGGCCGCTACCATTGCCGGATAATTGGTGTACCCAACAATAGTAACGCCATGTTTGACGACAACCGAACCGGCCTCTGTTAATTCACAGTTGCCACCGGTGGCTGCTGCCATATCAATAATTACCGAGCCTTCACGCATACCTTTTACTGTTTCCTCAAGAATCAAACGCGGGGCAGGACGGCAGGGGATGGCGGCAGTGGATATCAGTATATCGGCTTTCTGCAGCTCTTCGGAGAGCATCTGCTGCTGCTTCTGTTTGGCTTCATCTGATAATTCTTTAGCATAGCCTCCCTCACCGGAGCCTTCTTCATCGAGGTCCAGCTCGATAAACTTTGCCCCTACCGATTCTACCTGTTCTCTGGTTTCCGGGCGCACGTCATAGGCCCACACCTGCGCACCCAGGCGGCGCGCGGTCGCAATAGCCTGCAAACCTGCCACACCGACGCCGAGGATGAGGATACGTGCGGGTTTAGCCGAACCGGCTGAAGTCATCATCAGGGGGAAGAAGCGTTTATACTGCACTGTTGCTTCGAGCGCGGCTCGATAGCCGCCGATATTGGCCTGCGAAGACAACACATCCATTGACTGTGCACGGGATATTCTCGGGATGCGTTCCAGTGCCAGCACATCGACTTTATTCTCTGCCAGTGACTTGAGTGTACCGTCATCCTCACAGAGCCCTGGCAGAGTCACCAGCATAGAACCTGACTTTATCGATTTCAGTACCGCTGCAGAAGGCAGATTTATACTGAAAATAAAATCCGCAGCGCAGATATCCTCACTGGTTCCGATACTGGCTCCCGCCGCTGCAAAATCAGCATCCGGAAAACCGGCGTGAAATCCGGCACCCTGCTCTACCACAACTTCTAGTCCCTGTTTGAGCAGACGACTGACTGAATCAGGGGTAGCCGCTACACGAGCTTCAACTTTTTCGTTTTCCTTGCAAATACCGACTTTCATAACTTTCTGCCAACTAAGCATTTAAAATTAATAGAGGGGCCCTTAATACCAACAGCGCATTGTACTGGTTACCGCTGTGCGATAAAACACTAAATATCTGGCAGATTAAATAAATACCATCAAGATCCCGATATTCGGGCAAGCTGATGGATTAATGGTGGCACCCACATGTTAAAACATCCTAAAAAAACTGGAAAAAATCCCTCATTTTAGCTATCTTCCGTCGGCTGTTTGTTATATCGAGTCAATATCAGGATGCAGTTCCCTACGGCAATGACCCGCCTACCCTGTGATTCTCATCAAACATGCAAAGAGATCAGACTTTTAGTCCGATAGTTATCGGGCCGGAATCAGATCAGTACCGGGCTGCTTCACTATCGCCCACTGAAAGAAAAAGACAGAGGTTGAACATGTATCAAGGCAGCTTGCCACCCCGCCAGGGGCTTTATGACCCGAAGAATGAACACGATAGCTGTGGTGTTGGCTTTGTTGCGGATATAAAAGGCCGCAAAAGCCACCACATCATTGAGCAGGGTCTGGAAATTCTGCGTAACCTGACCCATCGCGGTGCGGTCGGGGCAGACAAGTTGGCCGGCGATGGTGCCGGTATTCTAATGCAGCTGCCAGACAGCTTTCTGCGCAATGCCTGTGCAGAGATCGGTATTTCTTTACCTGATGAAGGTGACTACGGTGTTGCCATGGTCTTTTTGCCGCCACATCAGGCAACCGCGGCCAGCTGTGTCGAAATAATCGAGTCATTTGTTCAACAGGAAGGCCAGCAATTACTGGGCTGGCGCGATGTACCGGTCGACAACACCGGCCTTGGCCATACTGTACTGCCGACCGAACCCGCTATTCGTCAACTGTTTATCGGTAAAGGCAGCAACTGCAAGGATCAAGATGCCTTCGAGCGTAAACTGTTCATCATCCGCAAACAGATTGAAAACAGTATTGCCGAAGCCGGCATGCCAGTTGGCGATGCATTTTATATTGCCTCCATGTCATCACGTACACTGCTATATAAAGGTATGCTGCTGGCTAACCAGGTCGGTGCATTTTATAAAGACCTTGATGACCCGCGTATGGAGTCCTCACTGGCACTGGTACATCAGCGTTTCTCGACCAATACCTTCCCGACATGGGACCTGGCACAGCCTTTTCGCATGATTGCGCACAATGGTGAGATCAATACCGTACGTGGCAATGTCAACTGGATGGCGGCACGCCGGCACTCTATGGCATCCGAAGTATTCGGCGATGACCTGGAAAAAATATGGCCCTTGATTGATGAAAATCAGTCGGATTCGGCCTGCTTCGACAACGCCCTGGAACTGCTCGTACTCGGCGGTTATTCGTTGTCACATGCGATGATGATGCTGATACCCGAGGCCTGGTCCGGCAACCCGCTAATGGATGACAAACGCCGTGCCTTTTACGAATACCATGCCGCCCTGATGGAGCCCTGGGACGGCCCTGCCGCGGTGGCCTTCACGGATGGCCGTCAGATCGGTGCTACGCTGGACCGGAATGGTCTGCGGCCTGCCCGTTACCTGATTACAGAGGACAACCTGGTGCTGATGGCATCTGAAATGGGTGTGCTCGACATCCCGGAAGAAAAGATCGTCAAGAAATGGCGCCTGCAACCGGGAAAAATGTTCCTGATTGACCTCGAACTGGGGCGCATCATCGACGATCAGGAGCTCAAAGCCGAGCTTAGCCAGAAAAAACCTTACCAGCGCTGGCTGGACGAGACCCAGTTCAGTGTCGATGAACTGAAATCCGGCATTGGGCCGATGGTCCCGGATGCGGATGTGCTGCTGGATCGTCAGCAGGCATTCGGCTATACGCAGGAAGACATCAAATTTCTGCTCACACCGATGGTGCTGACCGGACAGGAGGCAACAGGTTCCATGGGTGCGGACAACCCGCCTGCCGTGCTGTCCTCACGTGCCAAACACCTGTCCAACTTCTTCAAACAGAACTTTGCCCAGGTCACCAATCCGCCGATCGATCCGATCCGCGAGGAACTGGTTATGTCGCTGGTATCGCTGGTCGGGCCGCGTCCCAACCTGCTCGGCATCAATGAAGCCGGTTCGCACATGCGTCTGGAAGTCAGCCAACCCATACTGAGCAATATCGACATCGAACGCATCCGTAATGTCGAGGACAGCAGCAACGGCGCCTTTCGCACCATTACGCTGGACATCTGTTATCCCGCCGCCGACGGCGCAGAGGGCATGGCATCGGCTATTGAGGCCCTTTGTAAGCGTTCTGAAAATTCCGTCGGCGAGGGTTACAACATCCTCATCCTGTCAGACCGTAATGTGAACGCCGACGCCATTGCCATCCCTGCGCTGCTGGCTACTGCAGCGGTGCACCATCACCTGATCCAGACTGGCCTGCGTACCAGCTCCGGCCTCGTCGTGGAAACAGGCGCCGCGCTGGAGATCCATCATTTCGCAACACTGGCCGGTTATGGTGCAGAAGCGATTAATCCCTATCTCGCATTCGAGACCATTCGCGCACTCGTTGCAGATTTACCTGAAGAAATTGACTGCGACGAGGCCACAAGCCGCTATGTCAAAGCGCTCGGCAAAGGGCTGAAAAAGGTCATGTCCAAAATGGGCATTTCCACCTATCAATCCTATTGCGGCGCACAGATCTTTGATGCCATTGGCCTGTCATCATCATTCATCGACAAGTATTTCACCGGTACGGCGACGACAATAGAAGGCGCCGGTCTGGACGAGATCGCCAAGTCGGCCATGGAATGGCACAACCATGCCTTCGGCGAGCAGCATATCTACCATAAACACCTCGATGCCGGTGGCGACTACGCCTACCGTATACGCGGTGAGCAGCATGTCTGGACACCGGACACAATCAGCAAACTGCAGCATGCGACCCGCACCAACGATGCGAATACCTATGCCGAGTTTGCAAGGCTGATAAACGAGCAGAATGAAGAACTGAAGACCTTGCGTGGTTTGTTTGAATTCAATTTCGCAGACCAGCCGATACCCCTGGACGAAATCGAACCGGCGAAGGAAATCGTCAAGCGTTTCGCTACCGGTGCAATGTCGTTCGGCTCGATCTCTTTCGAAGCACACTCAACGCTGGCCATTGCGATGAATCGCATCGGCGGCAAATCCAATACCGGTGAAGGTGGTGAAGAAACCAGCCGCTTTACCCCTATGGAAAATTGCGACTCGGCCCGCTCCGCGATCAAACAGGTTGCCTCCGGACGCTTCGGTG
>JAUWVE010000229.1 GCA_030617565.1 Gammaproteobacteria bacterium
ACCATGGCCAGCTCCGCCCTGTTCGGTGCCCTGCTGCCTTCTATGCTTCGTCGCATGGGCATTGACCCCGCACTCGCCGGTGGTGTCGCCTTGACGACGGTTGCGGATGTTGTTGGTTTTGTTAGTTTTCTGGGGCTGGCGGCGATTTTTTTGACGTAGAAATCGAGTCTTAGGTCTTAGGTCTTAGGTCTTAGGTCTTAGGTCTTAGGTCAACAGACTTAAACCAAAACATCAAAATCGCAAGTTTTTCCGACCTCCGACCTCCGACCTCTTTCACCTACCTTCCTTACGAATCCATACAATCAAAACTGGCAAAAACCATAAAAGAAGTAAGACGAGAAACAAGCCATTGCCATAACGAACATATGGCGTAATACCTTTCATCGGCACCACCTCAGAAACCAGGACATCCGAGGTAAATTGCTTCAGGCTTGAAGTGATTTCTCCTTTCTCATTGATCACGGCTGTAATTCCTGTATTGGCCGCTCTGACGAAATATCGACCAGATTCGCGGGCCCTGACTTGCGCCATCTGCAACCTCTGGTGTGGTGCCAGTGAATCACCGAACCAGGCGTCCTCACTAACATTGACAAGGAATGCTGCGCCACTGACAGTCGTAGCCAGCTCTTCACCAAAGGCATCCTCGTAACAAATGCTAACCGCAACTGGCCAGCCACCAAGCTCTATGTCCGGTTGTGCTCCCTGCCAGCTGGAAAAATCTGACATTGGGATTTTCAGATAATCTATCAACCAACTTAGCAGGGGTTTTAACGGAAGGTATTCACCAAAGGGGACCAGGTGCTGTTTTCTATAGACTTCAATTACTGCCGGGATTTTTTTTGGATCTACAAGGCTGATTGCAGCATTGTAGTAGCTTCCATAAGGCTCCGAATCAATAGTACCAATAAGATAATCAGGTACACTGCCATCCTGCCTTCGAGGCAGGGAAATGCCTAACCATGCAGAAACATGCTGCCAGCTATCGGGTACAGCGCCTTCAGGCCAGACGATAATCTCACTGTCGTTGACCACTTTCCGGCTAAGTGCAACATACTGAGAAATAATTTGATGGCTGGCACCCGGCTTCCATTTCTCACTAAGAGGTACGTTTCCCTGCAACAATGCAATGTCTACTTTCTCACCTGCTGGTGAAACAAACTGCAGACCTCCGGCTATCCAGCTTACACAAAAGATCCCAGCGAACAGGCATCCTGATATTAATAAATGCTGCCATCCTTTGGCTATTGCTGCTCTTATCATCAAAGCTAACAGTGCTGCCAGTATTGCTACAAGCAGGCTCATGCCATAGACACCTATTAATGGCGCGAAATTCATTAACAGACTATTGCTCTGTGAATAACCCAGGTGCAACCAGGGAAAACCTGTCATCACCCAGCCACGCAGCCACTCCATCAGAACCCAGAACACAGGCATGGCAAACAGCATCCGATAAATACCCGGCCTCACCGTGCTAGCCTGTAACCAGCCTGCAACAGCGGGAAACAGAGAAAGAAAAGCAACAAACAGAAATACCAGAAAAGCGGCCAGGGGTGCCGGCATAAAACCAAATTCGTGTATCGAGACGTAAACCCAGGAGGCACCGGTGCCAAACAGACCGAGCCCGAACATAAAGCCCAGCCAGGCGGACCGGGCTGGTGTTGCTTCGGACCAGAAGTAAAACAGTAGAGCGGGAAATATAATGGCCAGTGGATAAAAACCAAACGGTGCAAAAGAAAGTACCAGGCCTGATCCGGCAAGCAGTACGATGGCATCCTGCCATCGCGGATTAATCATGTAATATTTTCCGAGGTAGAACCTGTGCTTTCAACCACAGTTAGCTTAAGCAGATTGATGCGCCGGGAGTCACAATGCAGCACCGTAAAGTGGAAGCCGTTGATATCGACTGACTCCCCTCTTTCCGGCATGTAGGAGAATGTATTGGTGACCAGGCCGCCTATAGTCTCAGTATCACCCTGCACAAAATTGCTATTAAAATAGTCATTGAAGTCTTCCAGCGGTGTCAGTGCCTTTACAGTAAACCCATCATCGGTTTTACGTATCATGCTGTCATCTTCATCGTAATCAAATTCA
>JAUWVE010000236.1 GCA_030617565.1 Gammaproteobacteria bacterium
TCCCTGTTTCAGGTCTGGTGGCAGGTCATCAATTCTTATTTGCTTGCCCGGAGCCATGACACTTAACCAGCGGCAGGTATTCTCCAGCTGTCGTACGTTGCCTGGCCATTGTAAAGAGCTTAAATAATTAACTACCTCATCAGTTAGCTGTTTTTCTTCAATATTCAGCTCTTTTGCAGTGCGTTTAAGGAAAAAAGATAACAGCTGAGGAATATCTTCGTGTCGCTCGTGCAATGAAGGTATACGTAGACGGACAACATTGAGCCGGTGGAACAGGTCTTCACGAAAAAAACCTTCTGCGACACGTTTCTCCAGATCCTGATTGGTAGCAGCGACAATTCTGACGTTAACTTTTATTTCTTTTCGGCCACCGACGCGGAAAAAACGCCCTTCGGAAAGAGCGCGCAGCAAGCGGGTCTGTGACTCAGCAGGCATGTCACCGATTTCATCAAGGAAAAGTGTCCCGCCATCAGCCTGTTCGAAGCGTCCCTTGTGTTGTGCCAGGGCACCGGTAAATGCCCCTTTTTCGTGTCCAAAAAGTTCAGATTCGAGTAATTCTCCAGGTATGGCGCCAGTATTGATAGCAATAAAAGGGCCGTCACGCCGGGGACTATGTTGGTGCAATGATTCAGCAACGAGCTCCTTACCGGTACCCGACTCACCGGAAATCAATACAGTTAGATCACTTTGGCTTAAGCGCCCGATAGCACGAAAGATGTCCTGCATTGCGGGGGCTTCACCAATGATGAGCGTATCGCTTTCTTCGGCTGACTCAATAGTTGTCTGTTGCGTTCTGGCATGATCGACAGCGCGCTCAATCAGGGCCATTGCATCGTTGATATCAAAAGGCTTAGGCAGATATTCGAATGCTCCCTGGTCATAGGAAGCAACAGCACTATCGAGATCAGTATGGGCTGTCATGATAATGACAGGAATCTCCGGGTGGCTGATTCTCAAACTATCAAGTAAGCCCAGTCCACTGGTGCCAGGCATACGGATATCAGTCACAATAACTTCAGGTAAATGTTTGTCCAGACGTTGTAGGGCATCGTCGGCTGAATTGAAAAGTACGGTTTTATAACCTGCTTTTGAAAGTGCTTTGTCTAACACCCAGCGTATGGAATCATCGTCATCAACAACCCATATTGTTGCTTTATTTGTCATCTTAGCTACTCAGTTTAGCCTGCAAATGGAAGGAAGATAGAAAATACCGTCTTACCTTTTCGTGAAGTGAATTCAACCAGTCCGTGATGCTGGTTAATGATATTTTGTACGATAGACAGGCCCAGGCCTGTGCCTTCCGGCTTACCTGTTATCAACGGGTAAAAAACGGTTGCCTGCAGATCCTCCGGTATACCGGGGCCATTGTCTTCGATATCAAGTTGCAACACTGTGCGATGCAAAATATTGCCAATAGTAAAACGTCCTGCCGGTCGGGTGGTGAATCGCAAAATATTTGGTTCACCGGAAGATGCCTCGGGAGCATCAAGCATGGCATGTACTGCATTGCGGGAAATATTAAGTATTACCTGGGTCAGTGCATCCTGGTCACCGAGTATCTCAGGCAAGCTCGGGTCATAGTTGGTACTGATGCTGACTATCTCTGGGTATTCGGCATTTATCAGGGTCCTTACATGTTCCAGGCAGGCATGGATGTTTATCGACTGTAAATCAAGTGGTTTATTGGGGCCCGCCATGGCATCAACCAGTCCAGACAAACGGTCGGCCTCTTTGATGATGACGCGCGTGTATTCTTTTTGTGTCTCGTCTTCAAGCTCCATATCCAGCAGCTGGGCTGCCCCACGCAGGCCACCGAGGGGATTCTTTACCTCGTGGGCTATGCCCTTGAGTATTTTACGTGTCGCTTCGTACTGTTCCTGCAGATGGTCTTCACGTGCGAGTCGCAATAATCTGTCGACATGGGTAATTTCAACAATAATTTCTGATACTTGTTGGGGGCCGCTGATGGGCGTCGCAGAAAAATCAATAGTGATGGTTTGGCC
>JAUWVE010000207.1 GCA_030617565.1 Gammaproteobacteria bacterium
TTCTGTGCTTATTTGCCTATGCCGCTGGAAATGCTGATGGCGGCAATGATGGCTATCCTGTTCAAGGTCAATCTACCAATTTCTGTAAGCCTGGTCTGGTTATCGAACCCGGTCACCTGGATTCCTCTCTATGGTGCGGGCTATTTACTGGGAGCAAAAATACTCGGAAAAGAGATTGTTGCATATGATGACATGACCATGAGCTGGCTGATGTCACAAGTTATCCCTCTTTGGCTGGGTTCTATCATCCTTGGAAGCTTGCTGGCCCTGGCAGGTTACCTGTTAACCAGAGGCCTGTGGCGCATACACATCGTTAGAAGCTGGCAACTGCGCCGCAACCGTAAAGAAAAAGTTTGTCACTCGAAGGATTTGTGAAGAAGTTCCAAGTTCCAAGCCAAAAGACTAAGAACCTAAAGACAAAATAATTCACCACAGAGGACACAGGGAACACAGAGGTTTTTTGGAAACCCAAAATCTTTTCACTTGGAACTTGGAACTTGAAACTTGGATCTTGAAACTTGAAACTTCAGTCCGACAGTACCCCATCATCAAGGGTACAGATCCGGTTCATGCGTTCGGCGAGACCCTGATCATGGGTAACGATCACAAAAGCCGTACCATTTTCTTCATTCATCTCCAGCATCAGCGAGTACACTGATTCAGCCATTCGCCGATCAAGGTTACCGGTGGGTTCATCGGCCAGTATGCACTGGGGCTTCGTTACCATCGCCCGAGCCAGGGCGGCACGCTGTCGCTCACCACCGGACAGCTCACCGGGCTTGTGCTGCAGCCTGTGTGATAAACCAACCCGGTCAAGTATCTCTGCAGCCTGCTGCATCGCCTGCTTACTGTCATCACGGCGTATCAACAGCGGCATGGCGACATTAACCTGTGCGCTAAACTCCGGCAGCAGGTGATGAAACTGGTAGACAAAGCCCAGGCTGCGGTTACGCAATCGTCCGCGTTCAGCCTGCTTGAGTGAATTAATGTCTATGCCGTCAACCATTACTGTTCCCGAACTGGGTTCGTCGAGACCTCCCAGTAAATGCAGCAAGGTACTTTTGCCGGAACCTGAACTGCCGATGATGGCGACCTGTTCACCTGCTGCGACAGAAAAATTGATGCCATTCAGCACTGCGACATCTGCCGGGCCTTCGGTAAATATCCGGTGCAAATCCCTGCACTCCAGTACCCGCTTATCACTCATATCGCAATGCCTCTGCCGGCTGCGTTCTCGATGCACGCCAGGCAGGATACAGAGTCGCCAGCACTGACATGACGAATGACAATACGCCAATTATGACCACATCATTCCAGTCCAGGCGAGAGGGAAAGCCGGAGATATAATAAAGGTCAGGCGGCATAAACTGTACCTGAAAGAAACCTTCTATGGCACTGACGATAGCTGACACATTCATCGCTAGAGTTATACCGCCAAGCAGTCCCAGCAAGGTACCGATAAGGCCGATGATTATGCCCTGATAAATAAACACAGACATGACGTTTGCCGGGCTCATCCCCAGTGTGCGTAGGATCGCAATATCGGCCTGCTTATCAGTCACCACCATGACCAGCGTAGAAACCAGGTTGAAGGCTGCAACAGCAACGATCAGCATCAGGATGACAAACATGACGTTACGTTCAATCTTAAGTGCGCGGAAAAAACTGACATTCTCCTGGGTCCAGTTTCTTATCCGGTAGAGTGCACCCAACTGATTGCCTAATTCCAGAGAAAATAGCGGTGCAGCATCTATCTCGTCCAGTTTCAGACGCAAACCTGTCACATTATCGCCCAGCCGGTAGAGCTTCTGAGCATCAGCCATATGAATCATCACCAGGCCACTATCATATTCATACATGCCTGCTTCAAACACACCCGCCACAGTAAACCGCTTCATGCGCGGTAAGATACCCGCAGCCGTAACGGAAGCCTGGGGAGCCATCAGGGTTACCTTATCACCCACCCACACACCCAAAGACCAGGCCAGTTCCTGTCCCAGAACAATACGATATTCACCCGCAGCAAGCAGCTCGATCTTGCCACCTTTCATATTTTCGCCAAGACTGGAAACAGACGACTCCTCTGCAGGCAATATTCCGCGCACCATGACGCCGCTGCTCTTGCTCTTCTGTGTCAATAGTCCCTGAGCCAGCACGTAAGGGGCGCTGCCAAGAACCTTCTCATTGCCAGCCACCTGCTGCTGAACTGACTGCCAGTCAATCAACTCATTGCCTAACCCTGTCACCGTAACATGGGCTGCAACGGACAGGATCCGGCTACGCAGTTCTTCACCAAAACCGTTCATGACAGAAAGCACCGTGATGAGTGCCGTCACACCCAGCGCCGTGCCGAGCATGGAGGCAAGGGAGATAAACGAGATGAACTCGGTACGCCGTTTAGCGCGCGTATAGGACAGGCCGATATAGAGTTCTAAGGG
>JAUWVE010000104.1 GCA_030617565.1 Gammaproteobacteria bacterium
GAGACGACCAGGCCATTTGTTATTCTGGTGGTTGGCGTTAACGGTGCCGGCAAAACCACTTCCATCGGCAAGATTACCGCACAGCTGGTACAGCAGGGCAAGTCGGTCCTGCTTGCAGCAGGAGATACCTTCCGCGCAGCGGCCAGTGAACAGTTAAAAATATGGGGCGAGCGCAACCAGGTGCATGTCATTGCCCAGCAACCGGGTGCGGATGCCGCCGCCGTTGTTCACGATGCGCTGGAGTCTGCCATCTCACGCAACAGTGACGTTGTTATTATCGACACCGCAGGACGCCAGCATACATCCGGTGACCTGATGCAGGAACTGGAAAAAATCTACCGCATAGCCGGTAAAAAATTAGCCGGTGCGCCACATGAAGTGCTGCTTGTGCTGGATGCCGGGATCGGTCAGAACGCCATTCATCAACTGCAGGGTTTCAATAAACGTGTCAATGTCAGCGGCCTTTGCCTGACCAAGCTCGATGGCACGGCAAAAGGCGGTGTCATTATTGCCATTGCTGAGCAATCAAAACTACCCATTCGCTATATCGGAATTGGTGAAGGGATTGACGATCTGCGCCAGTTCAATGCCAGGGACTTTGTCCGTGCCCTGTTCAATCGCGATACGCCACATGCTGATTGAATTCAGTAATGTAACAAAACGCTACCCGGAGGGCCATGAGGCCCTGCGTGACGTCTCTTTTGTAATAGATAAAGGTGAGATGGTCTTCCTTACCGGGCATTCCGGTGCTGGCAAAAGTACACTGTTACGGCTGGTGACCCTGATAGAATACGCGACTCGCGGACAGGTCATCGTAAACGGACAAAATCTGGGACGCCTTAAGCGACCCACCCTGCCCTATTACAGACGTCAGATCGGGATGGTGTTTCAGGATCACAAATTACTTCATAATCTCAGTGTCTTCGACAACGTTGCCCTGCCCTTAATCGTCAGCGGCTTCCACCCTCGTGATCTGCGCCGCCGGGTGCATGCTGCTCTGGACAAAGTCGGCTTACTAAACCGTGACCGGGCTAAACCCATCACGCTATCCGGGGGAGAACAACAGCGTGTCGGTATAGCCCGGGCGGTGGTTAACCGACCCAGCCTGCTGGTGGCTGATGAACCAACGGGAAACCTCGATGCCGGCCTTTCAGATGAAATTTTCGACCTGTTTCATGACTTTAATTATCATGGTGTAACCGTACTGGTCGCCACCCATGACCTGCGTCATATCAAACGCCTAGGCAAACGCAGCCTGACCCTGGAAGATGGCCGCATGATCCAGCAGGCGAATACTGCATGACCATGATCGTCTGGCTAACACGACACCTGCAGACCCTGGTCGGCACACTTGGCGACCTAAGCCGTAACCCTTTTTCAAGTATTCTTAGCATCTCGGTAATTGGCATCGCCCTGGCTTTACCTGGCGGAATGTTTGCCGCACTGGAAAATATCAATAAATTTACGGCAGAATTTGAACACGGTGCCAAAATTTCACTTTTCCTCTCACCTGAAGTCAGCATCATACATGCAAAAAAACTGCAGCAGTCTCTGGCACAGCATGGCGATATAAAACATATAGAAATGATCACCCCTGACCAGGCAATGGAAGAATTTAAATTAAGATCCGGCCTGAAAGATGCACTAAATTCCCTGGCCGACAACCCTCTGCCAGTGGTGTTACTGGCCTACCCGGAGGACAGCGTAGCGCGCTCGCCGGAGAAACTGTCAGACCTGATCAATGAACTGGGAAAACTGGAACCGGTAGAACTGTCACAATTTGATCTCGAATGGATAAAACGACTGACCGCATTTATGGAGCTGGCTAACCGTGCTGTCTGGGTCATTGCCATTATTCTCGGCCTGGGCGTTTTCCTGGTCATCGGCAATACTATACGCCTGGCAATCGTAAACAGGCAGGAGGAAATTCGTATCATTAAGTTAATC
The DNA here is from genome assembly GCA_030617565.1 of Gammaproteobacteria bacterium. Lineage (GTDB taxonomy): Bacteria > Pseudomonadota > Gammaproteobacteria > BMS3Bbin11 > BMS3Bbin11 > BMS3Bbin11. The sequence goes on from JAUWVE010000104.1 coordinate 1,948, forward strand.
GGCGGCACAGACTCCTTTGTACGCCGCCCCTTCCTCTATTCCGGCTTGCTGCAGGGCCTGTTCGGTGGTCTTCTCGCTCTGCTGGTAATCTTCCTGCTTTTTTCCTTCATCAGCAGACCTGCCAGCTCTCTGTCATCCATGTATGGCATCAGTTTCGGCCTGGACCCTCTGCAGCTTCTACCCTCATTGATATTAGTCAGCAGCGGTGCATTGCTTGGCTGGTTGTCGGCAAGAGTTACCGTAGGGGTTTACCTCAGGCAGTTTGAGCCGGGGAAAAGTCAGCTTTAGGGTCACCGCTATTGATTATGTTGTGGGAGGCGCGCCCTTTGAGACTTAAAACCATGCAATATCAATAACTTACAATTAAAATAATAATTGAACTTTTACCGAAATTAGCACTCGAACGTTTAGAGTGCTAAAATATAATTATTAATTTGTATTGGGAGGTTAAATCTATGCTGAAGAAGCTACCAGTTATTTCGGGTGTATCGGTCGATGCCGGTCTGTCGAGTTATCTGCAGACTGTCAATGCAGCGCCTATGTTGACTGCCGATGAAGAAAAGTCACTGGCTACACGCTATCGTAATGAAGAAGATCTCGATGCTGCACGGCAGCTGATCTATTCGCACATGCGTTTTGTTGTTCGAACTGCCAGGGGCTTTACTGGATACGGGCTACCGCTGGCTGACCTGATCCAGGAAGGCAACATCGGCCTGATGAAAGCTGTAAAAAATTATGACCCGGATCGCGGTGTCCGCCTGGTGTCATTTGCCATGCACTGGATTCGTTCCGAGATTTATGACTATGTACTGAAAAACTGGCGCATCGTCAAAGTGGCCACCACCAAAGCTCAGCGCAAACTGTTTTTCAACCTGCGTAAGAGCCGCAAACGCCTGGGCTGGATGAACCAGAACGACGTAACGGCCTTGTCTGACAAGCTTGATGTGCCAGAGAAAACAGTACTGGAAATGGAATCACGCATGAGTGGAGCAGATGTTGCTTTTGATATGGATAACGACTCTGATGATGACACCGCTTATGTCGCACCGGCAGGCTATCTTGCAGACAACCGCTACAATCCGGAGAACCTGTATGAGAAGCAAACCACCACCAGTAGCAATCACGAAAAACTGGGCGCAGCTCTGGCACAACTTGATGCCCGCAGTCAGGATATCGTGCAGCAACGCTGGTTGAGTCCGGATGAAAAAAAGACCACGCTGACTGAACTGGCTAAAAAGTATGGTGTTTCAGCAGAGCGTATACGTCAGATCGAGAAAAAGGCGTTTAACCTGATGAAAGGTGAACTGGTTGCATAATTAAAAGTCATTAGGTAACTAATATGAACCCGGCTTACTGCCGGGTTTTTTTGTTTCAAGAAAGCTTTATTTGATAATGAAGAATAGCCGCTTACGGCTGCGGCTGTTCAGCACCTGGGGCTAGAGAAATAGCAGTTTCATGCTATCTGAATTGGCGCTTACCGGCCAACTCCTGCCATTCTTAATAAGAACATAAAGTGTAATACAGCATATAGCCTAATTTGAAATAGTTCAGTTCTGAATATTTCCTGCTTGTCATATGTTGCTGATTTTATGGCATGAAATTCATTGAAGGAATTTTGTTTTGTATTCGACCCATCAAGTAGGTCATTCGAGTCATCTCATTCGACATGACCACTGTCATTTGATCAACAGAGTGGGTCATTCTTTTTATATCGGGCGTCATTTGTTCAATATTTTCCATTGATCCATTCATTTCACGCATAATATTTTGCATTCCATTCATGGATTTATTCATTTTAACCATTTCAGCCAGCATTAGCGGAATTGTATCCGACGCTGGCTGGGCAGTTTTATCCAGTTTGTCTATAGCGTTGCTGATTGTGTGAAAGTCCTTAAAACCCTCAGTCCATATAGGTTGCCATACAAATATAAACATCGACATAACAATGATTAATGATACTGAAGACACGATAAAGAAAATTCCTATCCATAAATGATGGAAGCTTCTTGTACTCATGTTTTTATCTGCTGGGCCATGCTTTTTGTCAGACTGTAGTTGGGCCAAAATAACCTCCTAATCTAGATGGATTATCAATACATGAATTCAAAACCAGATTGTCATTGAGTTAGTTGAAGCCATATATTAAAAGGGATGATGTTTATAACACATTAATTGCTTATATCACTCAATGTCTCAGTTGGCTCGAGAACAGCCTTTCATCAAAAAATATTTTTCCTCTGTGTACCCCTGTGACATCTGTAGTGAAAAGCTTTTGCCTTTTGTCATTTATCTTGGAACTTGGAACTTGGAACTTGGAACTTGGAACTAACTATTTTATCAAGCCCGTCGCCTCAATTTTCAACAAATTTTCTTTATTATGAAGATTCCGCAACACCATCCGATAAGCATTTGGAACGGATTTGAAATAGATGATTTCAAAATCCTGTAAGATTTTATCGTTTGCCGGCAGCAACCGGTTTAGTTCTACATATACTGGGAAAGCGCCATGCTGCTTATAGTAACTGCTCATTAGTTTTCGCACTGCACGTGTTACTTCCTGTCCATTACCACGCTTAGCTGTAGCCAAAAACCTTGACTGTACCAGCGCACCCTGCAATGCAGAAATTTCGTCTGCACGCCTTTGATCACTGCTGAATTTTTTGGCAAGGTCTTCAAGAATTACTTCGGCTTCATCCGGTTTGCCTAAAACCAGCAGCTCTTTGGCCTGTAAAAGGGGCATATCATATTCCAGTTCATCGGTAAGCGTCGTAAACTCGTCGCCGGATGTTCTTGCGAGTTCTATGCCGCGTTGCAATACAAGCTTTGCCAGGCCGAACTGTCCATTCTGTTGATATTCCCGGGACTTTTCCAGGGCCATATCGAGTGTGCTTATTTCGTCAAGCAGTGCCTGCATTTTTGCTGAAAGCACAGGCTTTTCTGCACTAACTTGATTCTCTGGATTTAATTTTGGCCCGAGCTTATCAGCCAACACGATTGCAGGTGTAAGCAGTAAAGCAGACAGTATAAAAATTCGAACAGACATTAGAAAAATAGAATCTTCATAAATAATTGTTGAGTAAATGTGTGCACTCCATGCTTTAGCAGGAAAATCAAAAGTCTAATTCTTATCCTCTCGCGGAGATCGCAGAGTTCGCGGGGAGGTCAAAACCATTGAAAATTGTAAAAACATATTGAAAGTTTTTTCAGATTTCCCTGCGGCCCCTGCGATATAAATTGTTTTGACTTTAACTCACAGTTATCGCGATAGTCTCAATAAAAGAAAAATCAAAAATTCGGCTTTTCAGGAGCATTTTTAAACATCTCGACACTGGCCAGCAGCTCTGCTTTGGCCTCTTCCACACCACCCCAGCCTTCGACACGTACCCACTTGCCCTCATCCAGGTCTTTATAGTGTTCAAAGAAATGGGCGATCTGATTCACCAGTACCTGTGGCATGTCTTTCAGCTCATTGACACATTCGTAGCTACGGCACAATTTG
>JAUWVE010000217.1 GCA_030617565.1 Gammaproteobacteria bacterium
GCCATGCAGGAACACCAGATTACTGTCGGTGATACGACCCGGGACCTGCCAGATCTATTCATCGTCATGGCCACACAAAATCCGCTGGAACAGACCGGCACCTATCCACTGCCGGAAGCCCAGCTTGATCGATTTTTATTACATGTAGTGCTTGACTACCCTTCAGCTGATGATGAACTGGTCATTCTACAAAAAGATCGTGAACAGCATTATGGTGAAGATAAGGAAACAATGAGTTCGCCATTGCATCCTGAAACAGTACTCACCGCTCGCCGTGAAGTGGCCGAGATTCACGTTGAGGAAATGCTGGAAAAATATATTGTCGCACTGGTCGGTGCGACCCGACATCTCAGTGACCTGAATCCTGACTGGGAAGATTTCCTGATTGCCGGCGCCTCACCACGTGCATCAATTGCGTTACTGCGAGCAGCCAGTGCGACTGCCTATCTGCGTGGACGTGACCATGTCATACCTGAAGACATCATTGAGATAGCCCCCGATGTTATTCGTCATCGATTGATTCTTGGCTATGCCGCGCGTGCGGCCAATGTCTCCCGTGATGACATCATCAAATATATACTCGAACAAATACCCATTCCCTGATCAGATGATTTCTGTGAATGCTGGATTAAAGAAACTGAATCCCGGTATCTGGTGGACGCGTTATAACAGACCCCGTCAGCAGCTTGACGCGCCTCTATTGTCTCGAAATGAAATTCTTAAACTGAGGGCCCAGGTAGAGCAGCAAAGCGGCTCAGCTGATTACCGGCATGAAGTAGAACACCGCACCCTGGGTGATGCACGGTCTGTCTATCGCGGTTACGGTATGGATTACGATGAAAGCCGACCCTATTTCCCGGGTGATGAGCTACGCTTCATGAACTGGCGTGTCACCGCACGTACGGGTGAACCTCATATGAAGGTGTTTCGTGAAGAGCGAAAACCCGGGGTATTTATCGTTGTCGATAGACGACAGGATATGCGTTTTGGTACCCGCTGCCGGCTTAAAGTTACCCAGGCCGTTCGGGCAGCAGCAGTGATGGCCTTTGATGCCCGTCTGCGAAATGCACCGGTGGCAGGGGTATTGCTCGAATCAGCACAAAAATCAAAACTGTCCTGGATTGCCGAATCCTTCGATGAAGCAGGTGTATTTAATTTTATTCATGCAGCAAACAAACCCTGCCCACCGCCTGTATCAGCGCAGCTTACTCCTCCAGTCAGTGACATACACGAAGAATCGCTGTCGCATGTCATTAAATTATTGACGCCGATGCTTGCCCAGGGCAGCAGCGTAATACTGATTAGTGATTTTCATGATCTTGATGATAGTTGTCGCTCCAGTCTGCTGGAACTATCGATGACACATCACCTGCAGGCAATACATATTATCGACCCTGTTGAAGTAGAGCTGCCAGAATGCGGGAATTTGCTTGTGCCATCGCAAAAGAAATCGCGCCCGCTTATTGGAATCGATAGCTCTAACAATAATTCCAGTTCGCAATACCATAAGCTGGCGTCGACCTTTCTGGAGTCTAAACAGCAGCTTTTCAGATCACTCGCCATTCCCTGTCAGACAGTCATGACTGATGATGACCGCATTGAACAGATAGTCGAGACCTAATGCGATGGAACAACCCTTATTGAAACAATCATTGCAAACCTCACACGGCCTGCTCGATATTGAGCCACTCGCACCGCCGCCTGAAAGTAACATCTCTGCCGTTATATCTTTTTTGATACTGGTCATTTTTCTTATCACGCTGACTACTATTGCAGTTCGTCGTTTCAATGCTTATCGCTCACAGGCCAAACGACGTCTACGCCGCTTACAAAACAGGGTGGAACAGCAGGATGCTGGCGATGCAAGCACACATGATATAAACATACAAAAGGACACAGCCTATCGGCTAGCCCGGATTCTCTCACATGGCCTTGGGTTAAACGGTATCACTAGCTCGACACCCCTGCCTGCTGAGCTGGGTCAGCATCACGAAAGATGGCAGCTATTCATCAACAATCTTTCTTTGTCCCGCTTTGCCAATCACGCCAGTAAGACATCTGCCAGTAACAGATCGAATATAAGCGAAATGTTTGATGATGCCTTTTTCTGGCTGAAGAACTGGCCATGACTAGTGCAGAGTTAGAGTTCCTTTCACCTGCCTGGCTCTGGCTGTTACCCGCACTTGTCATGATTGCACTGATCTGGA
>JAUWVE010000138.1 GCA_030617565.1 Gammaproteobacteria bacterium
GCCCGCACCATAGAGAGGAATCCAGGTGACCGGGTTCGATAACCAGACCAGGCTTACAGAAATTGGTAGATTGACCTTGAACAGGATAGCCATCATTGCCGCCATCAGCATTTCCAGCGGCATAGGCAAATAAGCACAGAATAGGCCGACAGCGACAGCACCGGAAACAGTTCGTCGATTGAGGTGCCAGAGGCAGGGGTGATGAAGAAAAGGTTTGAATGGCCGTAATTGCGTTGTTTCATGGAAACTACGACGGTCAGGTAAATAACGCTTAATAAACTTCCTTGGCATTAATAAAGTATAGCACCGAGAATCAGCTTTTTATCTGATTTATGAACAATTTAAACAAGCATTCTCTACAAGTAGATATTTGAACCGCAAAGACGCAGAGGGCGCAAATATACTTAGAGTTCACACAGACTAAGATGTTTGGGTTTTAGGTATTACCATTGCTGTCCCACAAATCCCCTCTCCCTACGGGAGAGGGTTAGGGAGAGGGGAACCGGGCAGGTCGGGGCCCTCATCTATCAGCCCCCTCATCCTGGCCTTCTCCCTACAGGGAGAAGGGATAGCCTTGATAAATATTGTCTTAGACTCATGTCTCTACAACTTCTTTAAGGGCTTTGTCTTCTTTCATCAGAGGCTTAGCAGATTCACATTCAATGTTTATGGGACAGCAATGAGGTATTACGTATCGTCGAATTCGTTATATTTTTAAAAACCTTTGCGTCCTCCGTGCCTGTTCGGTTAACCATGATCTTTTCACTTGATTTACAAGCAGTTTCGACATCTAATTCGGTAACCTAAATACGGATATAGCCACCTGAAGCAGGCAAGGATGCCAGCCATTATTTATTCACGTCTACCGCTGTCTGCGCTTGCCTTTCTGGCGGGTACGTATGCCCTGTTCTCTTTGCCTAATCTGGACCTTGTATGGTCTATGGCCGGTATATTACCTGTCGTTCTAATATCTCTGTTTTTTTTAGATAAATGGCGGTGGCCTGCTGTGTTTTTTCTGGCAGGTTTTTTCTGGGCAGGGTTTGTGGCCGGTCAGCAATTGTCGAAATCCCTGCCGCCGGAACTGGCTGGCAAGAATATTATTGTCGAGGGTGTAGTTGAAGGCCTGCCGGTCAGGGAAGGGCGGGTGGTTCGATTTAATTTAAATGTATTTCGCTCAGAGCCGGTAGCGGGCAGACAAATACGCGGGCTCATCCGTGTCAGTGATTACCGTCGCGGTTCCATTGATCCGCTGCCGGGTGAAGCATGGCGCTTGCTGTTGCGGGTGAAGCCGCCTCATGGTTTTGCCAACCCGGCGGGTTTCGATTATGAAAAATGGCTGTTCAGTGAGCGCATTATTGCTACGGCCTATATACGAAAAAATAAAGACAACAGCTCCCGGCTAAACCATCGGCTAGCTGAACTGGACCGGCCAGCAGTCATTGATCGGATGCGGATTCGTATAGCGGCTCAAATAAAAAATAGCCTGCCGGATTCAGCTTTTCGCGGCATTATTACTGCACTGGCTACCGGTGACCGTCGGGCTATAAGTTCACAGCAGTGGACTGTGCTGCAAACCACCGGCACATCACATTTGATGGCGATATCCGGCCTGCATGTCGGGCTGGTAGCCGGTATCGCTTTCTTCCTGTTTCGATTACTGTTTGCTGCGGTCCCGCAATTGCCATTGTTGTTTCCCTCGCATAAGGCTGCTGCAGTGATGGCAATGCTATGTGCAGCTTTCTATAGCCTGATGGCGGGGTTTTCTCTGCCTACCCAACGGGCATTGTTAATGTTGACGGTGCTGCTGGTCGCAATTATTTTGCAACGCCGCGTACAAGCACTGAATGTATTGTCGCTGTCTCTGTTGCTGGTTCTGATTATCGACCCGATATCGATATTGTCGGCTGGCTTCTGGTTGTCTTTTGCTGCGGTGGCGATGATTATGTACATATTACTGCTACGTAGCCATAAAGATGGCTGGACAGAGAGCGGGATGTTTAAAGCCGTAAATATGCAGTGGAAACTATCGTTGATGATGGCGCCTGCTACGCTATTATTTTTCCAGCAGATACCAGTCTCAGGTCCTGTAGCCAATCTTGTCGCGATTCCAGTGGTCGCATTTTTAATTGTGCCACTGGTGCTGCTGGCCAGCCTGTCCTTTTTGCTGTTTGGCGGCAGTTTTGTTGAGCAAACCCTATTTCGACTGGCAGACATTGTATTGCAGTTGCTCTGGTCACTGCTGGAGTCACTGGCAATGACAACTGAAGTCCTGCCATTTTCAGTCGAGCATTCTGCTACGGCACTGGCCGGTATAATTTTCACTGTACTGGTTCTAATGCTGCCGGCTGGATTAAAGCTTAGAAAGCTGGCTCTGGTCGGCCTGCTGGCATTTATCTTTCCCATCCATACTGAACGAACTGAACTGCATGAAGGAGAATTCAGGATGGTTCTGCTGGATGTTGGGCAGGGGCTATCTGCTATCATCATGACCGGTCACCACGCACTGGTATTCGACACCGGTGCCCGTTTCAGCAAACGATTCAATGCCGGTGACGCCGTTGTACTGCCTGTTCTGAAGTCATTGTCAATCAGCAGCCTGGATACTCTCATCGTTTCACATGGTGACAATGATCATAGCGGTGGAGCAGCAAAAGTTCTGGCAGGGCTGGAGGTCAGGCAGGTGATTACTAATGAAATGATTTCTGGCACCGAGACGATCCCCTGCAGGGCAGGCATGCAATGGCAATGGGAGGGTGTCTTGTTCCGCCTTTTACATCCGGATAATGAGGGAATGACAACAGGCAATAATGCTTCCTGTGTGCTGCATGTGCAGTCATCATTTGGTTCGATACTGCTGCCGGCCGACATAGAAAAAAAGGCCGAAAGGGAAATTATTTCACGTTATCCTGATGCTTTGCGTTCTGACATACTGGTTGCCGGGCACCATGGAAGCAATACTTCATCGAGCGATGACTTTATTAATGCCGTTTCGCCGGAGTTGGTATTGTTCCCTGCCGGCTGGATGAATCGCTATCATCATCCAGCGAAAAAAGTACTGCATCGACTAACAAACAGGCAAATAGAGAGCATGATAACCGGCGAATGCGGCGCAATTACTATACGTGTAGCTGAGGCGGGTATATCAGCAAAGTCCTGGCGGCAGTCAAACAGGCGGATTTGGGATGTTTCAGAAATCGACGGTAGTTGCAGTAAAGTGGCTATAGGACTTTCTGAAACCCCTGCCTTTTGATACATTAACGGGTTGTTAAAACCCCTTTCTGGATATATGCCTGGTGTTAGAAATTTTCCAATCAGGCGGCCTGCTGATGTGGCCGCTGCTGATCTGCTCAATTATCGCTCTAGCGATCGTTGCTGAACGATTCTGGACGCTGCAAAAACGCAATGTGGCACCAGACCAACTGTTAAAACAGGTGCTGGATCACGAAAAAGCTAATCGGGTCAGCGAAGATTTGCTCAAATTGCTGGTCAAATCCTCACCCTTAGGCAGGTTGTTTGCAGTCGGTCTTGTTAATCGTGATCATGGTAGAGAAATCATGAAGGAAGCGATTGAAGAAGAGGGCAGTATCGTTGTCCATGAGCTGGACAGGTATCTCAATACCCTGGGAACGATAGCGGCTATTACGCCATTGCTCGGCCTGCTAGGTACTGTCATTGGTATGATCCAGGTTTTTACCTCGATTACCCCGGAAGTAATGAGCCAGGGCATAGGTGATCCTACGGTGCTTGCTGCAGGTATTTCCAAAGCACTGATCACCACCGCTACCGGGCTCTCGATTGGTATCCCCGCATTGATGTTCCACCGTTATTTCAAGGGAAAGGTACATTCACTGACAGTAGAAATGGAACAGCAGTCTGTTAAACTGGTTGAAATCATCCAGGGCGACCGCGAGTACTGAGGCCTGATAGATGAAATTTAAAGATTCGACAGATGATGATGAGCTGGAGATTAATCTAACCCCGCTGATTGATATCGTTTTTCTGCTGTTGATCTTTTTCATGGTGTCTACCACCTTTACTAAAGAGTCCCAGTTAAAGATCCAGCTGCCGCAGGCAGTGGGTGAAAAAGCGACTCCACAGGAGATTCCGAAGCTAATCATTGAAATCAGTGCGCTGGGTATCTATGCGGTGAAAGGCCCCGATGATGAAGCGGCTCGCCAGATCCTGAATACCAGCCCGGAAGCATTGCAGCGGGTGATTCGGTCAGCCGCTGGAAA
>JAUWVE010000167.1 GCA_030617565.1 Gammaproteobacteria bacterium
TTGCGGTGCCATGACCACCGGCAAACGAAATACTGCCCCCCAGCAAGCCATAGCCCGGGTGAGCACCGGCCAGCATGGCAAGCCCCATACCGGTTACATTTTGCAGTACCAGCAGAACGGCAGCAACAATGGTCAGTAGTACCAGGGTCTTTCCACCGGCTGCCAGGACTTTAAACTTTGCTCCCAGGCCGATGGTGCTGAAGAAAAACAACAGGAAGAGATCACGCAGATGAAGATCAAAAACGATGTGAATATCCCAGACACCCTGCAACAGGGCGACCAGCAGACTGCAGATGATCCCACCCGTTACAGCGGGAGGAATATTATAGATATCCAGAAATTGGACCTTGCGGGTGAGCAACCGACCCAGGTAGAGCACCAGTATGGCAACAATGAGAACATCCAGGTTTTCAATCATGATTGTCATGTCAGTGGAGTCCACTTATGAGCCCTGTGCCTTAACTAATGATGCATCCTGACATTTAGCATCCTTCATATTGTGTTGAGTGTTTCCGCTATAAACGACTTCAACGGCAACAGGCTGGTGATCTGAAATGATATCGGGCAGCACTTCGTAACGCCTGAATTCCAGGTCTGTCGACAGCAGCACCCAGTCCAGCCGGTGCTTACCTGATTTATATGTACCCAGCTTATTTGATTCGGGCTCGAATGTATGGACCCTGCCGCAGGCAACCATGCGCCGGATGACCGAATCCTTTGCCAGCCATTCGCTGTTGAAGTCACCGAGTATGATGACCGGATGGTTTCTGCTCTGCAGTACATCAAGAATATCGCTGACCTGCTGCTCTCTAACCCCATTGCGTGAAAAATCAAGATGTACTGACAGGATATCGACATCTACAGGTGCCTTGTCGGCATCAGGCTGCCAGTGAATCTGTCCGAGAGTGAAGCCTTTTGTCAGTGTTGGCGGCGTTCTTGGGAAATCATGTGAGATCACATCCTGGAAGGGCACCGAGGACAGTAATCCGGTGCCGAAATTAATGAACCTGCTTTTGACGTGATCTGAGCGTACAAACCAGGGATACCCGGCCGCTTCAGCCAGGTACGCAACATGATCGAAATTCCCGCTCCAGGCCGATGGCCCATCTGCTTCCTGTAAGGCAACAACATCCGGATCATGTCTCCTCAGTAAGTCCGCGATATCGTCAAGGTTGGAATGAATAGCTTTGCTCGGCACCAGCAACTGGTTGAGACTGTCTTTTCTGCCATGGGCAAGATTAAGGGTTACTAATGACAGTGTTTCAGTAGTAATGGCCTGGTTTGTCTTTGTGTCTGTAGCAGGCTGGTCTGGCAAAGCGACTTCTGCGCTGGCCAGACTTGCCTGGACAGTAAAAACAAAAAGCAGAAGGAACAGGTTGCCCAGCAAGCTGTTAAATTGAACTGTCATGAGTTAATAGAGGTGCCTATATGTTATTCTACTACTATAGATAATGGTTTATTTTTTCACACATGATAACAAAAAGCAGTTACAAAAAGGGGCTCGCTGATGGCCACTTTAAATATCCCCACACTCTTATCGCACTGACCCTGCTGCTGATTGCTGGCTGCTCTGCTGACAATGCAGATGAGCAGGCGATCGAAACCAGCGAGAATATGGTTAACTGCTCAGGCATTGTCAGCAGCGATGCCAGTTGTCCACCCGCCGATGCTATAAAAGATGAGCGCATCAGCCTGCTGCATCAGAGACGGTCATGGAAGGACTACAGTAGCCTGCCTGTCGACCCGATTCAGTTAGCCTCCCGGGCGAAGAAACCTGTCATGCCTGCACGCACAAAAATAATAGGTCTCAGCCAGGATGATACGCATCGTTCATTGGCAGCGAAATTATGGATGATCGAAAATGCGCAATACACGATCGATTTGGTGTATTACATTTTTAAGCGGGACAAGGTCGGTTATGCGGTATTGGGTGCCCTGTGCAATGCCGTCAAACGCGGCGTCGATATACGTGTCATCGTCGATTCACTCGGATCCATTCATCCTACACACAGTGAGCTTAAGGCGCTGAACGGTTGTGCCGACGATGCTGGCTACATGCGCAATGATGATGGCCAGTTGACGACAAGCCGGGCACGTATACAGGTAGTTATTTTCAATGCACTCTCCAGACCCACCAGCCTGCTCCAGCTCAACCGCCGTTCGCATGACAAGTTACTGCTGGTCGATGGCCACTTCCCTGACAAGGCTATTATGATGACGGGTGGACGCAATATATCGCTGGCCTATTATGGCTTCCATGCCGATGGCTCTGCTGACCCTACCGCATACCGTGACCTCGAAATTCTCCTCAGACCCGCAGCAGGTGATGGCCTGGAGTCGGTTACAGTGGGTAATGTCAGTTCAATTTATTATCGCTTGCTGTTTCGCAACAAGGGCAATAAACGTATCCGATCAGGATTTAATCAGCATACTGAAAATAAACAGCGCGAACTGGCGCAGCAGGGTCTGGTCTTTATCAAAAACCTACCATATATACAGGAAAAAATGGCTGATATTTTATCCTATATGAATACGGGTTTTCATGATTCAAAAGTCCGTCTTATCCATGAACTGGACAACCTCAGCAATGATGATGTGATCACTGCAGTAGAAGAAAATAAATCGCGAAACCCCAACTCGCTGACACATATCTTTAGTAAAACTACTGATATCGAAAGTAGCTCAGATTCCGGCGACACGGTACGTTTCGTTTCTCCCTATTTGTTCGTCGCGGAATATTATGACAGGGACGGCAAGCTCGTTTTCGACGGGGCAAAGGAAATCCACGACTGGCTCGACAAACACCCGAATGGACGGCTGGAGATTATTACCAATTCAGTGCTGACCAGCGACAACTTTTTCGCACAGTCTATTATTGACATGGATCTGGGGCCAAGACTGCTGTTATCCTCCGAACTGCGTGAGGCCTGGCTGTCCGAGAGCGGGGAGAGTGAGAGCAGTTCAGACCTGGTAGCGAGTGCAGCCTGGAAAAAACAGATCAATCATCCCCGGATATTTATTTATGAAACAGGTAAACTGGATTCGGTAATGCTGGGGAAGGATACGCATTACGGCAAGCTGCATGCAAAATTCATCAC
>JAUWVE010000183.1 GCA_030617565.1 Gammaproteobacteria bacterium
ATACCAAGAGCCTGCAGCATCTTGTGCATGCGCAGAAGTTTTATACGCGAGACCAGGCTTTGATAAAAGGTTTCACCTTGCTGGCTACTGTGCTTGATCGAACGAAAAAGCCCAATGAGAACAAAAATGGCCAGAAATAGAAAAAAGAAGATTATGATGCTTTCAATGGTGGGCATGTTTAATTTTCAGCGTAAGTGGACTGATGCACTGGATAGTATTGTAATGTGGCAGATAGATTCATTGATCTGGGTCAAGGTTTACTTAGTTCCAAGTTTTAAGTTTCAAGTTTCAAGGAATATTGTCCCTTTATTTTTTTCAATGACTGATAATTACAGTCAAATATACTATAACTTATTGTATTAATTAAATAATATTACTATTCAGCACTTAGTTTGCTGACTTTCTATTACTAATAAGGGTGTCCTATGAGTTTACGATTTTGGACTTGGAACTTGGAACTTGGAACTTGGAACTAAATACAAAATTGCATTTTCATGCCTCTGCATTCTAGAATAGTCAGCAATAAAGCCACCCGTGAGCTCTGCAGGAGTCCTGTATGGATATCATAAACTTAATCGTATTCCTTGTGATCGGGCTTATCTCCGGCCTGCTGGCCGGCCTGATCATGCGTGGCAGTGGTCTCGGTCTTGCCTGTGATGTTGTGGCTGGCCTGGTTGGTGGTGTGCTGGGCGGCATTCTTATGATGACTTTTGGCGAGACAGGGCAGTCGGATTTTTTGTCCTATGCAGCTGCGGCTGTAGGTGCCACTGTTGTAATCATGCTTGCCGGGCCAATCAAACGTCGTTTGTAGTCCTGCCAGGCAACAATCAGGGCTGGGGCTCCTTAATAGAGAAAATCAATGACCGCAAAAATACTCAGAGGCCTTGAAGTCGCAGAGGCCGTAATTGCGGATGTGCGTAAGCGTGTAGAGGGACTGACCAACCGGGGCATTCGGCCTGGACTTGGTACCATACTCGTAGGCGATGACGGCCCCAGTGCAAGTTATGTCAGAAAGAAACACGAGGCCTGTGAGAATGCCGGTATTCGCTCATTTCATCTGCAACTGCCAGCTACTTCCAGTCAGCAGGAGCTGCTCGATGCGGTCGATACGTTTAACAATAATCATCAGGTGGATGGCTATATTATCCAGTACCCTGTACCGAAGGGCCTGGATTTCAATGAAGCCTTGATGCGTATGAGTCCAACCAAGGATGCGGATGGCCTGCATCCGGTTAATCTCGGTAAACTTGTGCTGCAGGAGAATGGCCCCGTACCCTGCACTCCTGCGGGCATACAGGCAATTCTGGTTCATTATGGTATCGAAGTATCCGGTAAAGAGGTGGTTATTATTGGTCGAGGACCGACCTTGGGTCGCCCACTATCATTGCTGCTGACGACGAAACAGCAAGGGGCCAACGCCGCCGTAACAGTCATTCACTCTGGTGTCAGTGATCTTGCATACTTTACTCGTCGTGCAGACATAGTCATTTCGGCTGCCGGTGTGGCAAGTATAGTGATGCCGGGAATGATAAAACCCGGAGCTGCCGTGATCAGTGGCGGTATCAGCTGGGAAGGTAAAAGACTGATGCCGGATGTCGATGAGTCAGTTGCAGAAGTCGCTGGCTGGATTACGCCACGACTGGGTGGAGTCGGGCCGACGACGGTAGCAATGCTGCTGCGAAATACTGTGATTGCTGCGGAAGCACGGAAGTAAAAATCAAAAGCCGTGAACCGCAAAGGACGCAAAGACGCAAAGAAATTCAGGTTTATAGCTTCATGAAAATTTTTTAAGCATTCTTAAATGGTTTTACTTTGCGTCCTTTGCGCCTTTGCGGTTAACAGGTTCTTTCTTGAAATAATTTCCCGTCAGGCCTTTTTGTTAACTATGTGAATCGCTTCACCATTTACTGCCAGTGCAGCCTCATGTACAGCCTCTGACAGGGTGGGGTGGCCGTGGATGGTCAGGGCCAGGTCTTCTGCGGTGGCGTGGTACTCCATTGCCAATACGGCTTCGGCGATTAGCTCCGAGGCATGGGCGCCGATTATGTGTACACCAAGGATTTCGTCATTCATTTCTTCGGTGATGATTTTGACCATGCCTGAGGTCTTGCGCATGGCTCTTGCCCGGCCGGAGGCAGTGAACGGGAAGCTACCGCTGCGGGTGTTGATGCCGGCTTTTTTCAAGCTTTCTTCAGTTTGACCGGTCCAGGCAATTTCGGGTTCTGTGTAGACGATGGATGGGATGGTGCTGTAATTGACACGGCCAATGTTGCCGGCAATGTGCTCGGCGACGGCAATTCCTTCCGCTGAGCCTTTATGTGCCAGCATGGGGCCAGGGACAACATCACCCACAGCATAGACATTGGGAAGGTTGGTCATCAGGTGCTCATTTATATGAATAAAGCCACCCTCATCAACCAGTAAACCGGTCTCAGCAGGTGCCAGGCCCTCTGTGTAAGGCCTGCGTCCCACCGCAACGATCAGTTTGTCTACTTCCAGGGCATGTGATTTATCCGCTTCGGTGTAAGAGACAGTAATGCCTTTGTCATGGACTTTACTTGCTGTTACATGGGCACCGATTTTTATATCCAGTCCCTGGGCTTTGTATGCTGCCTGTGCCAGCGCAGCGATATCCCTGTCTGCGGCTGGCAGGAAACTCTCTTGAGCTTCAAGTATTGTCACATCCGAGCCAAACCGCCGCCATACACTGCCCATCTCCAGGCCGATGACGCCGGCACCGATAATGCCAAGGCGTTCAGGTACCTGGTCAAAGTTCAGAGCACTCTGCGAGTCTACAATCAATTTTCCATCCATCCTTGCAGCAGGAATGTCTATAGGGCGTGAGCCGGT
>JAUWVE010000137.1 GCA_030617565.1 Gammaproteobacteria bacterium
GGTTGACAGTGATTACAGTGATGAATGGAACAACAGCAGGCGCGCGGCCCTGCGAGCTCTTATGTTTTATTTCCAGGGGCACCAGTCCATCCATCTACTGACCCGCATTAACGACATAATAATCAATGATGATGCAAGCGCTGCAAGAGTCATTGTCTATGTCGGCATGGCCGGGAACCCAGTAGAAAAGTCAGAAGCTCTGATTGATCTGAACGCTGATCTTTATCGTTTTGATATTGACCTGATAGCAGATGGCAACGATTGGCTGGTGAGTAGCGCCAGGTGGCAAAGAGCCAGAGTGGAGAATTTCGGGCTTTAAAAAAGCGAAAAAAACCGTTTTACGATTTACGTATTAGGTGATACGTAAAACCACTGCTGTCCCATTAAAGTAAATCTAATATCTATTTTGTACTTTGCCGTATTCGAAATTAGTCATAATCGACTATATTAGACATGAAAATAGATTTTGTCGTAGGTTGGTGCTGAGGCACGAAGCCCAACAGCATAGTATAAGCAGAAACTATTGTTGGGCTTCATTCTTCAGCCCAACCTACAAATTCATTTAACCATAGCTATGACTAAACAGAAGTATGTGGGACAGCAGTAACGCAACACCTAAAACGTAATACCTAAAACATTTTTCTACAGCTGTCGCTGCCGCAGTGCTTCATAACAACAAACCCCGGCTGCAACTGACACATTCAGACTGCTGACTGAACCTTTCATTGGGATCGTCAGCAGTTCATCGCAATGCTCTGCTACCAGACGCCGCATACCCTTGCCTTCTGCCCCGAGCACCAGCGCAAAGGGAACTGTAAAATCTGCCTGGTAGAGGTTCTTTTCTGCTTTGTCGCTGGTGCCGAACACCCACAGACCGCAGTCTTCTTTTAATTGCTGCAACGTTCGGGAAAGGTTGGTTACTGTATAAACCGGTGTCGTCTCCATTGCCCCACTGGCAGTCTTGTGGACAACTGAAGTCACCGGTGCCGAACGGTCTTTGGGTATGATGATACCATCGCCTCCGGCACTGTTGAGTGTACGTACACAGGCACCGAGATTGTGCGGGTCCTGGATTCCATCCAGCAGCAGCAGCATAGCTGGATGGTCTAATGCCTTAACATCCCACATCAATTCAGCTTCGGCCCTTGCCGGCAGCATTTCGCAGCGTGCGATGATGCCCTGATGATTTTGATTTTCAGCCAGGCGGTCCAGTTTATCGCGTGATACTTCCTTCAGCGGCAGCCCCTGATCGTTTACCGCCTGTAAGACTGGATCCAGTCGATTATTCCGACGTTTCTCATTGACATAGATCTGGCGCACACGGCCGGGGTTTAATGATAAAACCGCCGAAACAGCGTGGATACCCGTCAGGATTTCTTCAGCCATTAAGGGTTACTGGCCTTTTTCCCACGCTTAGTCTGCTTTGGGCGCTTTTTACCCCCCTTATCTCGAGAGAGTGTTTTCCCGCGTTTTGCAGTACCGTGTTTATTGCTTCCTTTTTTGGGCTTTTTACTCATGAATTTTTCACGACCACTGACAGTCTTTTTGTCAGACATGGATGCCGAAGAGCTTTCCTCACCGGCAAGCTCAAGATCAATCCTGCCTTCATCAACATCGACACGCACTACCGTCACCTGCAGCCGGTCTCCCGGTCGATAAGTCTTATGTGTTCGTTCTCCTGTAAGTCGACTCTTAGCCGCATCAAACTGAAAATAATCGTTGCCAAGTGCTGTAATATGAATGAGCCCATCGATATAAATTTCATCCAGCGTCACGAACAGACCGAAACCCGTAACCCCGCTTACGGTACCGGAGAACTCATCACCCACATGATCAACCATATATTCAGCCTTCAGCCAGCGCATGACATCACGCGTGGCATCGTCCGCCCTGCGTTCAGTCATCGAGCAATGTTCACCCAGTTCGACCAGATCCAGTTCACTATAGGGCGACGCTTTTTTACGCAGTATGGCCTTCAGTGTACGATGGACCTGTAGATCGGGATAGCGACGGATGGGTGAAGTGAAGTGAGTGTAATGTGTGAAGCCAAGAGCAAAATGCCCATCACATGCCGGCTCATAGCGGGCCTGACTAAGAGAACGCAGGATCATTGGCTTGATCACCTCGACATCAGATCTTTGTGACATATCAGCCAGCAGGCGGGAATAGTCGACCACGTCGGGCTCATCACCTCCACCAAGACTCAATCCAATCTCAAACAGGAACTTACGTAAATTGTCCCGTTTCTCTTCAGTTGGCCCTTCATGCACGCGATAAAGGCCGGGATAGTTGGCATCAGATATCGTTTTTGCGGCACAAACATTGGCGGCCAGCATAAATTCCTCAATCAACCGATGCGCCTCGTTTCGTATCTGCGGCACGATAGCTTCAATCTTTCGCTCATCATTAAAGACAATGCGCGTCTCAGGCATATCAAGGTCCATGGCACCCTGTCCTTCACGCCACCGGTGTCGCAACTGATACAGATCATAGAGATTCTGCAGTGCTTCAAATACAGAGGAATATTCCTGTATCAATTCAGGATCACCGTCTACCAGAATGGCAGCCACCTTGTCATAGGTCAGGCGTGCCTGGGATCGCATTACTGCATTGTCAAAACGCCAGCTGGAGATCTCCCCATCGTGGTCAATCTCCATGATACATACCATGCACAGACGATCGACATCCGGGTTCAGTGAACACAGGCCATTGGATAGCTTCTCAGGCAACATGGGTATTACCTGTTCAGGAAAATACACGGAATTGCCCCGCTTAACGGCCTCCTTATCAAGCGGTTGCCCCTTTTTGACATAGGAGGCAACATCAGCGATGGCGACAGTTAACTGCCAGCCCGTTTCAGTCTTTCGGCTCAGTACGGCATCATCAAAATCACGTGCATCTTCACCATCGATAGTCACCAGTGGGTGGTCACGGAGATCCAGCCTCCCCTGTGTATGGTCTTCCTGTACTTCGGCCGGCAGACTTTTTACTTTATTACTCACCTCATCAGGCCAGATGTAAGGCAGTTCATATTTTCGGATAGCGATCTCAATCTCCATACCGGGTGCCATATGATCACCCAGCACTTCGGAGATATGTCCAACCGGTTGGCTATGCTTGTCAGGTTGCCGGTCAATTACTGCAACGACGATCTGCCCTGGTTTGGCATCCCCGGACTCTCCCTGTGGAATCAGAATATCCTGTCCAATTCTTCTGTCATCGGGAATTACATAACCGATACCTGTATCCACATGGTAGTGACCCAGCACTGACTGATTATTTCGTTGCAACACCTCAACAATGCTGCCTTCCAGCTTGCCTCGATGCCCTTCCATGGCTCGTACCATGACCTTATCGCCGTGTAAAACCTGGCGCATTTCCTTCGCACTAAGAAAAACATCTTCTCCGCCTGCTTCAGGAATAACAAAACCATATCCATCAGGATGACCCTGGATCAGACCACAGGTCATCCCCATCTGCCGTGCCAGGCCATACATATTCTTGCGATTACGCAGTAACTGGCCATCACGCACCATCGCCCTGAGACGACGTCGTATCGCCTCTTTGCTGTCTTCATCTTCGATATTCAGAGCACTGAGCATCTTCTTCATAGACAGCAGCTGACCGGTCTGCTCCAACAGTGCCAGAATCGCTTCTCGACTGGGTACAGGGTTTTCATATTTCTCCGCTTCGCGTTCTGCGAAGGGATCTTTAGTATATTTTTTCGATTTCGTCATTCACATCAACTCATTCAATCTTCATAATTCACGCGCTTAATGGATAGCATCCATGCCGAGGTGGCGGAATTGGTAGACGCGCTAGCTTCAGGTGCTAGTGATCGCAAGGTCGTGGAGGTTCAAGTCCTCTCCTCGGTACCATTTATTCAAACCATCCCAGACCACGATAAACCACATTAGGCATTGTTTTTAAAGGTCTTTTTTTCACTCGGTTCATTTCCTGTCTTGTCCGTCATGGTCTCTGATTGCCCCTTTTGTGGAACGCCAGTGGAACGCAGATTCATCAATTTTCAATCCATCTTCACATTTTGAATAGAACCTGCTTGTTTGATTCTGGTTCTCTATAAACAACATTCACACAACCAACGTCCAATTTCTAATTATGTCACATCATGGTTGGCTGTATCTAACTTTCAAGCCTCAGCAAAGGTCTTAATTAATATCCATTTCCCTCGTAGACCCTGGTAAATCCAGCCCTGATCAATAGTGAGGTAGACAAACT
>JAUWVE010000041.1 GCA_030617565.1 Gammaproteobacteria bacterium
ATCATCACGGCGAAATGGAATATATGTCCCGGCATGGATTTAAGCGTAGCCGACCTGATGAGTTGATTGACGGCACCACTCGAATCATATCAGTGCGCATGGACTATCTGCCGCACGAGGCAGGAACAGCCGTCGATCAACTGAAAAAATTAGATCGCGCCTACATTTCTCGCTATGCCCTGGGGCGCGACTACCATAAGTTGATACGTTCACGTCTGCAGAAACTGGTGCAGCGCATCGAGGCCGAACTGGAAGGGTTTAACTACCGGGTTTTCACCGACTCGGCACCGGTACTGGAAAAAGCACTGGCGGAAAAAGCAGGCATAGGCTGGATCGGCAAGCACAGTAATTTGATTAACCGTACGGCCGGATCCTGGTTTTTTCTTGGCGAGATCTATACCGACCTGCCGCTGCCCGTCGATAGCGCCGCTGAAGAGCACTGCGGTAGTTGTCAGGCCTGTATAGAAATTTGCCCGACACAGGCCATCATCGCCCCCTATCAGGTCGATGCCCGGCTATGCATCTCCTATCTTACTATTGAATACAAGGGTGTCATAAAAGAACAGCTTCGCCCTCTGCTCGGCAACCGCATATATGGCTGTGATGACTGCCAGCTATGCTGTCCCTGGAACCGCTTTGGAAAGCTGTCGAAAGAAGCTGACTTTCAGCCTCGACACGAACTGGATGACTCGGCACTGCTGGATCTTTTTAGCTGGAGCGAGTCCGAATTTATGAAAAACATGGAAGGGTCACCCATACGACGTATCGGCTATCAGAACTGGCAACGAAATATTACTATTGCACTGGGTAATGCAGCCTATGATCCCGACATTGTAAAAGCGCTGGAGAAAAAGCAAACATCAGCTTCAGAGCTGGTAAGGGAACACATCAGCTGGGCCATAAGGCAGCAGAAAACAGAACCGGTTAGTCTCCAGTAACCAGCATAAAAAAGATATTATTATGTAGGTCCGAATTTATTCGGACATAACGAATCCGGCGCAGGCAACTAGTGCGAATAAATTCGCACCTACATGTACAAAACAGAATTTGCTATAAAATAACACTGTTGAAGAGGACAGACTTGATTTTATAGTTCTCAAGATCGCAGCTCGGCTCCATTTGTCAATTTTTTTACCAGCGAATAAGCATCGACTTATAGCCAAACATCGCGCCAAGATGGTGTAGCAGTGAATGCTGACCTTCTTTCTCCCACAGTTCAGCAATTTCCCTGTCCACCTGACGGTACTCCTCAAGCTGATCGGTGACCGAGTTATCGTCACCAATAGAACTCGAATCAGCGGATTTAATATCATCGATCAATGACAGCCAGAAAGCACTGACGCCCATGATAAATGTTGGCCATGTTCGTTGTATCTCGGGCGACCATGAAGGATCACTGTAGGCCTCTAACGCCGTCATTGTCGGTTTATCTGTATCTGATGAGATAGTCTTTTTGATCAGCCCTGCCTGTTTCACAGCAGCAAGCTGAGGACTATTGTCTAACTCTCTGATGACTTCTCTTGCAGTTTCCCTGCTGCTAAAGAACAGGAAGCTGAATTGATGACCCGGCGGCTTTCTCGCTGCACGGCGATGAAAACGCCACCATGACAACCTGCTTGAATATTTCTCCAGTACCGGCTTAACAATGCTATCGGCGAGCAAAAGGTCGATAGAAAAATCTGGTTTTTCCATTTCTTCCGGCCAGTTAACTCTGTAACGATATACCCACCATGACATTTCATCTTTCTGCAACGAAGCATTTGTTACGGGTACAGAATAATAGGGCTCCGGCAATGGTTTGCTCGTGGTACAGGCAGCAAGCAGCAACAGCGCTGCAATTAGCAGTAACCTTGCCAGCACACCCCTCATTTTACAGGCAGACTTATTTCAGCTTGAGGAAGGTACGTCTGAAATATTTAAGCTCATCAATCGACTCCCGAATATCATCCAGTGCCTTATGGGTGTTTTTCTTGCTGAAACCATTATAGATTTCAGGGTGCCAGCGCTTGGCAAGTTCTTTTACTGAACTGACATCAAGGTTTCTGTAATGCAGCCAGGATTCAAGCTGCGGCATATAACGATAGAGAAAGCGACGATCCTGACAGATGCTGTTGCCGCATAAGGGAGATTTGTTGCGTGGACAAAACTCACGGATGAATTCCAGTGTTTCATTCTCCGCTATTAATTCTGTAATTTTTGATGCCTTTACCCGTTCAGTCAGACCAGTTTTACCATGTGTGCGGGTGTTCCATTCATCCATACCGTCAAGATATTCGTCGGACTGATGGATAGCCATGACAGGCCCTTCACCCAGAACATTCAGATCGGAATCTGTGATGATGGTGGCAATTTCAATAATTCTGTCTGTATCCGGGTCCAGACCTGTCATTTCCAGATCAATCCAGACCAGTGCGTTGGGATCCTGTGGCATAAATTAAATATCCTGTTATTTTGTGGGGAAAGTATCAATTAAACTAAGAGGATAATGTATTATCGCGGTTTCTGGAATAGATAGTTCCAAGATCCAAGTTCCAAGTTCCAAGTATTGAGCCTTTAATCTTGGAACTTGGATCTTGGAACAGCTTAAAAAGTTAACTTTAAAAACACATATGAATAATCTAACCATCCTCTTTCTTTTCGCACTGGCGGCCATGCTGATCACTGAATTCTGGTTGGGCAGACGTCAAATACAGAATGTACAGCAACATCGTGATGCCGTACCTGATGCTTTCACCGACCAGATTGACCTTGCCACTCATCAAAAAGCAGCAGACTACTCCATTGCACGCACTCGTTTGGGACTAATTTCCGGCTTCTATGCAGCATTTATCCTGCTTGCGTTCACTCTCGGCGGTGGACTGCAGCTGATCGATGACCTGAGCCGGCAATTCCTGGAGAATCCACTGATAATTGGCGTTGTCTTCATTATTGCCACCATATTTATTGGCGCACTGCTGGACTTGCCGTTCACCCTTTATAAGACCTTCGGACTTGAAGCCCGCTTTGGCTTTAACAAGACCACCCCGGCACTGTATATCGTAGATTTAATCAAACAGACCATTCTTTTTCTGATCATTGGCGTGCCATTGTTATTTGTCGCCCTTTGGTTAATGCAGGCCAGCGGTAAATTCTGGTGGCTGTATCTGTGGCTGGTCTGGATGGCTTTCAATCTGCTTGCCATGGTCATCTATCCTGTCTGGATTGCACCTTTGTTCAATAAGTTCGAACCTCTTGAAGATGAATCTGTCAGCAAAAGTGTTACTGAGCTGATGCAACGAACCGGTTTCAAGGTTCAGGGATTATTTGTAGTCGACGGTTCGCGCCGCTCAGCGCACAGCAACGCCTATTTCACCGGGCTGGGAAAATCCAAACGTGTCGTATTCTTTGATACCCTGCTGGATACCTTGAGTGCCAATGAAATTGTTGCTGTACTGGCGCATGAACTGGGCCATTTCAAACGCCGCCACATTATCAAACGTATAAGCATATTTTTCCTCATCAGCCTGCTCGCGCTGGCGCTGCTCGGCTGGCTAATGCAGCAGGGCTGGTTCTATCAGGGCCTGGGGATGACTACCGCCTCAAACCATGCTGCGTTAATGTTATTTATGATGGTCGGCCCGGTGTTCATGTTTTTCATCCACCCGATTAGCTCTTGGTTCTCACGTAAACACGAGTTTGAGGCCGATGACTACGCAAAAGAAAATGCGGATGCCGGTGATCTGGTATCAGCCCTGTTGAAACTTTACCGGGACAATGCCAATACCCTGACGCCTGACCCAATCCACTCGGCATTTTATGACTCACACCCGCCGGCTTCGATTCGTATAAAACATCTGCAATCAACCGGCTAAGCAGAAGCACAGCTCAATCTATTTATGAAAACGCACCTTGCGTGTACAGAGACACCCTCAGGAGAAAACCATGAACAATAAACTTTTAGCCGTAATGCTAATCACCCTGCCTTTCAATGTCATGGCCGCTGCACTGCTCCCTGGCGATGCAGAAAATGGCAAAAAACTCCATGACAACAGCAGCTGCCTGGGCTGCCACACACAAATGACCAGCGGTAAACCCGATATGCTGTACACACGTGCTGACCATCGGGTGACAGACCTGGGTGGGTTAATTTCTCAGGTTGGAAACTGCAACAAAATGCAGAAAGTGGGGCTGGATGAAAACGGCGTGAATGATGTGGTGAAGTACCTGAATGAATCATTCTACCAATTTGGCGATTGAATCATTGCTGAAACTACGCCAGTTCCTGCTTCGTCACCCACTCCCTGGCAGGTTCCATTGATAAAAATGCCTTCACATGTATGCCCCGGTTTTCAGCGACCAGGACTCCAAATGATACATCCTCTATATAATCCGGGTTGATTACATAGGCAATACACAAGTTGTAAGGAACCAGAGATAACAGGCGTTGCACAAATTCGTACGTCTTTACTTTATCCAGTACACTAGTCACTTCACTTTCGTCAACGATGACCTTGTTACACTGGTTCTCAATACAGAGGCGAATGATGGATTCCCCATATGCGACGGCTTCATCGACATTATCATCATAACCCCTGGTCGTTACACTCAGCAGATCCCCATCTATTTTGGTAGTGTAGTCGAGCGCCATCCCTGCTTCCTCTCTCTAGTTTTATGTTTCTGATTGATGTACTTTTCGTCGTTCGTTGATCGCTCGTGCAACGGTATTGCGATCAATATATTCAAGCTCGCCACCCACCGGTACACCACGGGCAATGCGGGTAAGGCGTATGTCTTTGGCGACTTCTTTTCCGGCAAGCAAATCGGTAAGGTATTCTGCCGTGGTTTCACCTTCCGCCGTGAGATTGGTTGCCAGAATGATCTCTTCAATAGCAAACTCTTCCAGCACTTCCAGCAGGAGGTCGATGCCAAGATTGTCAGGACCGATACCATCCAGCGGCGAAATGGTTCCCATCAATACAAAATAGCAGCCTTTATAACTACCGGTCTGTTCTATGGCTTCAAGGTCTGCCGGCGTCTCAACGATACACAGCTGTGAATGCTTACGTGACGGCGACGCGCAAAGAGGACAGAGTTCTGTTTCACTGAGGTTGTTGCAGCGCCGGCAATGTTGTATTGAATCCAGTGCATGTATCAATGCCGATGCAATTCCCCTCGCGCCCTCACGGTTACGCTCTATCAGATAATAGGCCATGCGTTGGGCGGATTTTGGGCCGACTCCAGGTAGACAGGCAAGCGCTGCTCTCAGGTTTTCAATGGCATGGGCAGTAGACATATGTGGAGGATATTAAACTCAGAATGGTAGATTCATACCCGCCGGCAGCCCCATGCCTGCGGTCATGCCGGACATCTTTTCCTGTGTCGTTGATTCAACCTTGCGTACTGCATCATTTACCGCTGCAGCAACCAGGTCCTCAAGTACAGCCTTTTCCTCGTTCAGTAAGTCGTCGTCAATACTAACCTTGCGTACATCATGACGACAGGTCATGGTGATGCTTACCAGGCCGCCACCGGCACTGCCTTCAACTTCAGTCTGTGCCAGCTCTTCCTGTGCCTGTTGCATTTTTTCCTGCATGGCCTGTGCCTGCTTCATTATGTTGCCCAATCCACCTTTCATAGTGATGCTCCTGTTATGTTCTGTAAATACCGGTTTAGCCGGCTCGTTAAGGGTATACGGTAGCTCTATTAATTGCCAAGCGGCTTAATTGATGCCGGTGCAATGCTGGCGCCAAAGGCCTCGACTATTTTAGTCACTGACGTGTCCGACATTATGGATTCCTCTGCCGCCTGCAGACGTTCTTTTGTCTGACGCTGTTTTTGCCTGGCGGGAGTCTCTGCCACCGGGTTATCGATCCGCATATTTACCTTGATATTGCCGCCTAGTTTGTTCTGCAAGGCATCAATCAGCTCTTTTTCCCTTGCTGATGAATAGATTGCTTCCTGTTCGACATCAATAAGAAGTTCAAGTTTGTTTTCATCCCAAACGGCCGGAGCCATGTGTAGAGCCAGTTGTTTTGTAAGCCCTGTCACGGAAAGTGATCCGACCAGGTCTGCCCAGTCATTGCCAGCGACAGGGGATTCCTCTTCAGCGGTCGGCTGTTTTTCTGACGGCGGTGGCGGCTCATTTATCTGATCTGCCTGTACAGGGACATCAGGTTTCAGGCTTTGTGGCGGTGCTGCCGCAGCTTGAGGCTTTGCAGCTGATTCAGATTGTGAATAAGCCGTATTAGCCTGCGTGGATGATTGCCGGGCTGCAGGCTGCTGGCCAGCCTTCTGCTGAATTGCTGCAGGCCTTTGCCTGCCTTGCGTCCGGCCTGCAACAGGATTTGTAGCCACGGCCTGAGCAGACGGACCGGGCTGAAAAGCCAGCATTCTCAGCATTAGCATTTCAAAACCCGTTCTCGAATCAGGTGCCAGTGGCAGATCCCTCTTACCTGTCAGACAAATCTGATAAAATAGCTGTAATTGTTCTGCACTAAATTTGTTGCTGGTTTTTTCCAGCCATTCCCTGTCCAGGCTGCGCTGTTCGATTATAGCCGGAGCCAGTTGAACCAGTGACAGATGATATATGGCACTCAGCATCTCATTCAATACCATCATGAAATCCGGACTGCGGTCTGCTGCATCATCTATTGCCTGGAACAAAGCATCCGCGTCGTCATTCGCCAGACTTTCAATCAGTGCATGGATATACTGCAGTTCGATACTGCCAAGCATGCTCCTGACATCTTCTCCGAACACTTTTCCCGCACCAAAAGCAATGGCCTGATCCAGCAGGCTAAGCCCGTCTCGCATACTGCCGTCAGCACTTGTTGCCAGTAAATCTAATGCCGCATCATCACTTTCAATCCTTTCCGTCTCAAGGATGCGGGAAAGTTGTGACTTTATTTCTGAATGATTTAGTCGCTTAAGGTTAAATTGCAGGCAGCGGGACAAAACTGTAACCGGCAATTGCTGTGGATCTGTGGTGGCAAGCAGAAATTTTACATGCTCCGGTGGTTCTTCCAGCGTTTTCAGCAATGCATTGAAGCTGCTCCGAGAAAGCATGTGCACTTCATCGATGAGATAAACCTTGTAACGGCCAGTGGAAGGTAAATACTGTACGTTATCCAGCAATTCACGCGTATCGTCGACTTTTGTTTTTGACGCTGCATCAACCTCGATCAGATCAATATAGCGGCCTTCGTCGATGGCTATACAGGAAGCGCATTTACCACATGGGGTAGAACTGATGCCCTGCTCGCAATTCAGCGCCTTGGCCAGAATTCTCGCAATAGTCGTCTTGCCTACACCGCGGGTGCCGGTGAATAACAGGGCGTGATGCAGGCGGTCGTTATTGAGGGCATGTGACAGGGACTGCAGTATATGCTGCTGACCGACAACATCGCTAAAGCTGCCTGGACGCCATTTTCGTGCAAGAACCTTATATGACATAACACATCCGGGGACGATCCTGATGCACTCTGTTAAGAGCATCATAGAATACTGAATGGTGGCGGATCAGGACAGCCTTGCCCTAACACCCGAATCTGCTGCTGCGGCTGCTTCCTTCCAGATCTGACCGGGTTCACAGCATATCGTCGTTAAGGGGGCCAACCATCACCGCCATAGAAAGCATTCCAAATAATACGAAAAAATGCTGACGTGATTTTAGCGAGAGTTTATGATCTGTACCAGTGAAATAGCAAAAAGTTTCAAGTTTCAAGTTTCAAGATCCAAGATCCAAGACTAAAAAAACTAAAGGCTAAAGAATTATACCGATGGCAGCAAATAACAGTAAATATATGACCCAACAGGTCTTTATCGTCGGGTATGGTGATATCGGCAGGCGTGTGGCTAAGTTATTTGACTCGAAAACCACCACTGTCTCAGGGCTTGCACGGTCTCTGGCCTCGGCGGCACAGATGAAACTCGATGGTGTCATTGCTTTCCAGGCAGATCTTGATGACCTGCACGGCCTGTCAAATCTGAAGCTGACCAATTCCCTGCTATTTTATTTTGCCCCGCCGCCAGCGACGGGAACCAACGATACGCGTATGTCGAATTTTTTAACTCACCTGGATGACAGCAATCTGCCGGCGAAAATCATCTATATCAGTACTTCGGGCGTCTACGGCGACCAGGCCGGACAACGAGTGACTGAAGACACACCGACCAATCCAGGTGCAGATCGTTCACGTCGCCGGCTGGATGCAGAGCAGCAACTGACACAGTATGTTGAAAAACGTGCCATTGACCTCGTCATTCTGCGGGTTAGCGGTATCTATGGCCCCGGACGACTGCCGGAAAAGCGAATCCGTGATGGGGTACCTGTTTTACATGAGGAACTGGCCCCTAAAACCAACCGCATCCACGCCGACGACCTGGCCAGAATTTGCATAGCCGCCGCAGATTATGGCCTCAACGGTGAGATCTATAATGTCAGTGACGGCTGCCACAGCAACATGACCCGATATTTCTTTCAGGTTGCCGATTTCCTGAACTTGCCAAGACCACCAACACTGGACTGGAAGGAAGCGGAATGTGCTATCAGTAAAGGCATGCTGTCATATTTACGTGAGTCACGCCGGATGGATAACAGAAAAATGCTTAGTGAATTAAGAATTAAGCTAAAATATCCAGATCTTAGTACAGGATTGGCACAGATGGTTAGCCTATACCACAGGCCTAATTCTTGATATAATTAGTCAACTATTATTTATTACACAAATATTTTGGGGTTTTACCAATGCAAGCAGAAGTAAATGGACAAATTATTGAACTCAGTGAGGCCGGCTGGTTACTAAATCTTGATGAATGGAGTGAAGACCTGGCTGAAAAGATTGCCGTCAGTGAAAAAGTGCCTGAGCTCACTGAAGAACACTGGGACATCATCAATGAAGCGCGTGAATATTTTACCGAAAACGGTAAAGTCGCTGAACCGCGCGCATTTTCAAAGCTTATGAAAAATAAGTATGGTAAAGATCGAAGCGATCAGAAATACATATACTCGCTATTTCCTACAGGCCTGATCAAATGTGCCAACAAGATTGCCGGCCTGCCAAGGCCAAAAGGCTGTAGTTAGTAAATCAATGTAAAACTAATTAGCCAGAAGTTCTCTGACTAAAGGCCATCAATCGATGGCCTTTTTTACGCCTAAAAAAGACTTCTACCCTCGATTGCTCATGTGCTAAGTTCTCATATTATAATTTATATCTACTACTCAAAGCCCAGGGCCATATCCCTATAAAAGATAGTGTGAGCGAATCTAACCAACAAACAAAGCGTTTACGTCGCATTCGAATAATCGGGATTCTGGTTGCTGTATTATTGTCAATCCCGGTACTCATTTTCGAATTCACCTGGGAGGAAAACCACCTGGAGCGGATCCAGTCAGCGGGAAAACTCAGCGTCATCACATTCAATGGACCGACTACATACTATAAAGATGCACAGGGAACGGGTGGTTTTGAGTATGAGCTTGCCAGGGCATTTGCAAACAAACTCGGTGTCGAGTTAGAAATAAAGCTTGTGAACCAGTTTGACAAGATTATGCCTGAAGTTAAGGCTGCCCATGTAGATTTAGCTGCAGCGGGTCTGTCAATCAGTGATGCTAGAAAAAAGCATTTTTCATTCAGCACGCCATACCAGACGATCAAACAACAGGTCGTATTTCGTGGTGGTGGAAAGAAAAGACCGCGTAGGGCCGCCGGGTTAGTTGGACGAGATATCATGGTTACTGCAGGCAGTAGTCATGTAGAACGACTGGAAAAATTGAAAGAAAAATATCCTGAGCTCAGTTGGCAGGAAACAGCAGATGAAACCCCGGAGAATCTGCTTATACGTGTCTGGGAAAAAGAACTGGATCTGACCGTTGCCGATTCGAACATTGTTGCCGTAGTGCGACAGTTTTATCCTGACCTGAATATTGCCTTTTCTCTTCCACCTGATGACAAGCTCGCCTGGATGTTTGCACTTTCCAGTGATCATTCACTGCTTGATGCGGCAAATGATTTTCTGAAAGAAATGAAATCCAGCGGTAAACTGGATCGATTACTCGACCGCTATTATGGCCCTAGCTCAAAATTCAATTATGTTAATACCAAAAAATTCCTGGAACGCATAGATCAACTGTTGCCCGAGTATGAGGACATGTTCAGCCGGGCCGGCAAGGAAACAGGCATAGACTGGCGCCTGCTGGCAGCTCAGGCCTATCAGGAGTCGCACTGGGATGCTGATGCTGTCTCACCAACAGGTGTTCGGGGAATTATGATGCTCACCAATGACACAGCAAAAAGGCTAAAGATTAATGATCGTCGCAACCCCGAAGAAAGTATTGAAGGCGGATCAAGATACCTGAAAATCTTAATGGACAACCTGCCAGCACGAATTCAGCAGCCTGATCGCTTATGGTTCGCCCTGGCAGCCTACAATATTGGCGTCGGTCACCTGGAGGATGCGCGCATCCTGACCCAAAAAGCCGGAGACGATCCGGACAGCTGGCTCGATGTTAAAAAATACCTGCCCCTGTTGGCAAAACCTGAATGGCATAAAAAAACACGCCACGGATATGCTCGAGGTTACGAACCTGTTGCCTACGTCAATCGTGTGCGAGGCTTTTATGCAATACTCAGCTGGTCTGAAGCACAACAAAAAAAACTTGCTGAAATACAGCGAAAAAAAGCAGCTGAAATTTTCAACAACATCAATTTACCCGCACTGTAAAGACCACCTTCTACATATCAGTCCTGCTATAATTATTGTATCTTTTTAGACTATCTTAATAAAAATGATTCTCAATCGGGAACTTTTCTGCAAGCAAACTCTCTTACTTGTACAAGGAGCCGATGGAGCAACTGTTATATAGTCCCTGAAGATAACCCCTTTTACCTGTCATCGCAGA
>JAUWVE010000028.1 GCA_030617565.1 Gammaproteobacteria bacterium
CGGGATTCCATCTTCGATCAGCTCCCAGGCGGTCAACCTTGCACCCTGCAACCAGGGACGTGTTTCATCGGCGTAGACAGCGTCGATACGTTTCTGCTGCCAGGCGCTGCGAATAACCCCGAGGGCTGTGCCATAACCACCGGTGGCCAGACTGCCAGCATTGCAATGCGTCAGCACCCCCTTGCCCGGTGATATCAATTCAGCGCCCAGTTCACCCATGTGTCGATTGGCGGCGATATCTTGTTCATGGATGGCTTTGGCCTCTGCAAGCAGCCGTGGTACTGGATCTGCTTCTTCTATCCCATTGATGATGCCTGCCATGCGATTGATGGCCCAGGCCAGATTGACTGCGGTAGGTCGCGCATCACGCAACAGTTCAAGATCTGCCTGAATCAATGACTGCCATTTCTCAGATGATTGTGCGAAATGTGCTCGTACTGCCATTACGATACCGTAGGCTGCAGTGATGCCGATGGCTGGTGCCCCGCGTACTACCATGTCACGAATGGCGGCTACAGTTTGTTCGGTATTGGTAATATCGAGCCAGACTACCTGATGTGGCAGTAAGCGCTGATCTAGTAGTTTTAGATGGTCATCTTGCCAATTTATGGCAGTTACTGAATCGTTTGGGTTCATGTGTGTTTCCCTTTTTTCTGACGTTTATTATAATTTTTTATCGTGCTGGCGCACAGCTGAAGGTTTCGGATTATTTGAGTTAATTATTTTCACTATTTTGCTTGAATTTTAATGTGGTTTTTAGTCCATGAAGGACGAAAACCACATTAAAATTCAAGAAATAGAATAAAAAAGAAAAATTCAGAAAGAGCTAAATCCATAGCCAAACCCCACCACAAACCTAAAAATCATCAATCCACTAAGTCATAATCATAATCAGTTATCAACGGAGAATGGTCTGAAAATCGCTTTTTCTTGTAAATTGACGTTGCCACCGCCCTGGCGGCAATGCCCGGGGTGGCTATTTGGTAATCAATACGCCAACCAGTATTATTGTCCCAGGCCCGTCCGCGATTCGACCACCAGGTATATTGTCCTTCTCCCTGCTCCAGCAGCCTGAATGTATCTACATATCCAGCTTCATCAATCAGCCAGTCCATCCAGGCACGTTCATCGGGTAGAAAACCGGAATTTTTCTGGTTACTGCGCCAGTTCTTTAAATCAATTTGTTTATGGGCAATATTCCAGTCGCCACAGATCAGATATTCCCTGCCGGAAGCCCGCATATCAAGCAGTAGCGGCTTCATCTTCTCCATCATATCGTATTTGAAGTCCTGTCTTTCCTGCTTGCTGGAACCGGAAGGCATATAGAGTGAAATGATACTGAGATTGCCATAGTCCGCCTGAATGTATCGCCCTTCTGCATCGATCTCTGGCCAACCCAGGCCATAAACTACTTTATCGGGCTGATGACGGCAGTACATTGCGACGCCGCTGTAGCCTTTCTTTTCGGCATCGTGGAAAAAACTATGCATGCTAGGCGGATGATACAATTTATCCGTCAGCTGAAACTCCTGTGCCTTGGTCTCCTGTATGCAGACAACATCTGCGCGCTGCCTCAACATCCAGTCATAAAATCCTTTCCTGCCGGCGGCACGTATGCCATTCGTATTGGCAGTTATTATTCTCATAGTTTCGCTTCCCTCCTGCTTGCATAATACCCGCTGCATGTCAGCAAAACCATTTTCATTTTATCTACTTGCCTATAGAATGGCAGGACAAAATTAAGGAACCTCTGATTAATTCTGAGCGAAGCAGATTACGATCTAAAATATCCAGATTTGAGGCGAAAATCGCACGTAATAGCAGGCTATTGCGAAGGTTTTCAACGAAAAAGCTGGATATTTTAGGCGTAAGATACGAGTTCATGAATTGATCAGAGGTTCCTTAGAATAACCAAAGGTCTCCATCATGCAGGATTTTCGCAGAGAGTTTCTTGATTTCGCTATTCAAGCCGGTGTATTACGCTTTGGCCAGTTTACTTTGAAATCAGGCCGAAACAGCCCCTATTTTTTCAACACAGGCCTGTTTAACAGCGGTAATGGCCTTGCCCAACTGGGCCGGTTTTACGCTCGGGCCATTATTCAATCAGGCATAAAATTTGACATGATATTTGGCCCTGCCTATAAAGGTATTCCCCTTGCAGCAGCGACGGTCATTGCCCTGTCGGACTATCACGGGCTGGATATTCCCTATGCCTTCGATCGTAAGGAGGCAAAAGATCATGGTGAAGGAGGCAATGTCGTTGGAGCACCGCTGCAGGGCCGGGTTCTGATCATTGATGATGTCATTACAGCCGGCCTGTCTGCCGCCTATTCAATAGAACTGATCAGGAAAAATAAGGCCGATGCTGCAGGCTTTGTCATCGCGCTTGATCGTCAGGAAAAGACAGCCGGCAGTGACACCTCAGCATTGCAGTTACTGCAGCAGGAGCAGGGTCTGCCGGTCTTCAGTATAGCCACGCTGGAAGATCTGGTGGAACTGTTGCAACAGGATGCAGAAAAATCTGACATATTGTCAGAAATAGAAGACTATAGAGAAGAATACGGTTGTTAATACGAAACCAGTACAAATCGTCCGGGCCTGAATCATAAGATGGAAATCTATCTTGTTGGCGGTGCTGTGCGTGACAGCTTGCTTAAGCGACCTGTCAGGGATAATGACTGGGTAGTTACCGGTGCAACACCGCAACAGATGGTTGATTTAGGTTATAAGCCTGTCGGCAAAGACTTCCCGGTTTTCCTGCACCCGGAGACAAAGGAAGAATATGCTCTGGCACGGACCGAGAGGAAAAGCGGTCACGGCTATCATGGCTTTGTTTTTCACACATCACCAGATGTCACGCTAGAAGAGGATCTTGCACGCCGGGATCTCACTATCAATGCCATGGCACAAAGTAGCGACGGCAAAATTATCGACCCTTATGGCGGCCGGGATGATTTAAAAAATGGCCTGCTGCGTCATGTTTCGGATGCCTTTGTCGAAGACCCTGTCAGGTTATTGCGTATCGCCCGCTATGCGGCCCGCTATGCAAAGCTCGGCTTCAGCATAGCTGAGGAGACTCAACAACTGTTAAAACAGATCGTCAGCTCCGGGGAAGTCAATGAGCTGGTTGCCGAACGCGTCTGGAACGAGATCAGCGATGCGTTGGATGAAGATACTCCTTCCGTGTTCTTTCTTGCACTCAGGCAGTGCAATGCACTGGCTGTGTTATTGCCCGAGGTCGACCGCTTATTTGGCATTCCACAATCACCGGCCTACCACCCGGAGATTGATACCGGGGTACACACTATGATGGTTATTGATATGGCCGCACATTATGGTGCCGACAATTCCGTCCGTTTCGCCGCGCTCTGCCATGACCTGGGCAAGGGAACGACAGCCCCCTCTCTTTTACCCAGGCATATCGCCCACGAGGCACGAGGACTGGCGCAAATCAGGGACCTGTGCGAACGCTTTCGTGTTCCTGCAGCACACAGGCAAATGGCAGAACTGGTATGCGAATACCATAGCCATTGCCATCGCGCTGCTGAACTGCGAATATCGACTATACTTAAGGTTCTGCAGGCACTGGATGCATTCCGACGACCACAACGGCTGGATAATTTTCTACTGGCTTGTGAAGCAGATGCCAGGGGCAGGCTCGGGTTTGAGAATTCAACCTATCCACAGGCAGACATTTTCAGGGTCTGCTTTACGGCGGCGAAGCTGGTCGATATCAAAGACCTGGTCAGCACAGAAACGAGTGGTAAAGAAATACAACGTCAGCTAAAAAGCAGACGAGAACAGGCGATCGGCGAAGCGCTTGAACGTATCAGATTAGATGCGTAAAAGGCTAAAAAACAATTCTATTAGATTTCCAGACTCTTAAAAAAATATGAGGCAAACTGGACAGACAGGGCGATACTACTAATAATCACTATATGGCTGACAAAAAAGACAATCCACCATCAAAAGAGACTGCGAAATCTGAATTGACCACCAGCGATTCGCTTGAGAAGCCTTTGCTCGATGAAAAACCGCTTGAAGAATCTGCGGATATCGATACCTCACATCTTACAATTGATGAGTCAGCGGGCCAGCCTGGTAGCGCGCTGGAAAACGAGCAGAAAATTGAAGCACCTGCCATCAATACCTCTTACCTTTCACTGGAAGAGGAAGATAGTATAAAACCCACAAATAAACCCGATGATGATTTAACCCCCGGCAATGATGAGACTGCTGCAGGGTCTTCCTCAGAAGAATCGATGTACGAAATAACCTTATCCGCGGATGAGCCAGAATCAGTTCAAGAGCAGCTTGTAACTCAAAACCCGCAGGCACAAAAAACACCTGAAGCCACTGTAGATTCTCCTTCTGAAGAAGTCGCTGAAGCGCCTGCAAAAAAAGAGGATGCTGAACAGGTAATGCTGACTACCGGCATTTCTGATGCAGAATTTGATGAAGAGATGCAGGCTGCTACTACGGTAGAGGGCTCCACTGAGGACCCTGAATACGACGAAGACGAGCATTCTGAAAGCCACATAAAATCTATTCTGGATACGGTAAAAAAACCCGAAAACATCGTTCAAAACGCGTGGTCGAACAGCTCTGCCAGACGATTTCTGATCGATAATATCGAATCTTTTCGGGTTAAAGATGAAGATCAGAACATGGAAAGTGTCATCGAGAAGATGTACGGTGGCGTTGTCGAAAAAAAATTCGCACCCGGCAAGTTTCTCAAGGAGAATTTGTTATTTAGTTTTTTACTTTTCATCTTTCTGTTCCTGGTAGGCTGGAAAGCTGCCGGTATCTTTTTCCCTGAATTTATGCCGGCAATCAATGATCATATTATTGAAACTGTAAAGAAAACGACCAGCAGAAAATCCGCTGTCAAACCCGAAGAAAAGAAGCCTATTGTTACAAATATTGCAAATAAGGAAAAAATAGACGAGGTTCTTTCGCATTGCCTGGTTGAGCCCGATGCGCGCATTGCATTTGCCAGTGCCTTTACCCCTGTCGGCTATGAATTCGCCGACCGATCCCTGACTCTCTCCTATGACGAAGTACATGATTCCATTCGCGCCTGGGAAAAAATGAATATGGAATTCTACACCAGGGATGCAATTCTCCGCTTTCGTGAACTTTCAAAGCTTGCCCTTCCCGTTACTGAGAATGCCAACAAAGCAGTTTCTGACTACAACCAGTCACTGTTACTGATCAAACAGCAGGCCGCTACACTGGATAAGCGTATCCGCAACATCCAGACCCGCGGTGGCAATCAGTCAATCGATACGATTAACGAACGCATTCCTTTAATTAACAAACTGGATAAAATTAATAAAAGACTTGCTGATGAGCCGGATCAAATGAGGTTCGATCAGCTGCTGAAGAAAATATCAGTAGTTGAAAATATTCTGTCCGGGCGTGAAATGCCAGCAAGAGTCGAACCGGATCAACTGACAGAAAAAGATCCTGACTGGTTGATGAGTACTGCTGAAACAGCATCAAGTGATATCGCAGCCCCGGTCATTGCCAAAACGCTGCCTGCTATCCAGACACCTGCAGATAAGCTTAAAAAGGTAAATCCCAAGCTGACGACCTTCCATCTGTCTGAACTCGAAAAAGCACTGGATGACCTGTTGAGATTAACTGCATTAATCATTTATCTTCCTGAAAACAGACTCATTTCCTATAAACTGGAGCTGTCCGGCCTGAATCGGCGACTGAACAAAACAATGAAGAAAGAACTTTCAGCATGGATGAACTTTGACCGATGCCTGGCCAATGGGCGTGCAGGAGTTTCTGCTGTTTCCGAATAACGAGTACACAACACTAGCATCCATAAATCGGTTAGAATTCAGCCCTGGACTAACAAATACACTAGAATGTTTCACAGGCTACGATGTTTTCTAATATTTTCAATAACCCCACTCTACGCAAACTCTGGCTAAAAATTCGCTACTTGCTCGGTCCGCTGGTACTTTTTTTACTGCTACGCTACATGAACACAGACTTTCTGCTGGCAGGTTTTCTGGTATCACTATTTGGGGAATTAATTCAGACATGGAGCTTTGCTTCATTAGTCAAAAATGTGGAGCTGACTGTACGCGGACCCTATGTCATTGTCAGAAACCCCATGTATCTGGGTCGCTACTTCCTCGGTCTGGGATTTATTATCCTGCTAGACAACATCTGGCTAGTTATAATCTACACAGTGGTCTACGTATTGTACATGGTCAACCGCGTCAACCGTGAAGAAGCACGACTCATCGGCCTGCTCGAGGGTTATGACGACTACCGTAGCAAGGTCCGCGCATTCCTGCCGACTAAAGGGGTCAGTGATACGAACCCTCTCTGGTATTTTAGCTGGGATACGCTGCGCACCAACCATGGTGATCAGAACTTCATCGTCTTTATATTGATTTACGCCATCATCTTTTCTTACGTATTTTTCTTTAAGTAGCGATCCAGACTGCGGTAACGTATTGCTTCAGCTATATGCTGCTCCTCGACTGCATCAAACTCAGCCAGGTCTGCAATTGTCCTGGCGACGCGCAGTAGCCGATGAAATGAACGTGCAGACAAGCCAAATCGACTGATTACATCGGCCAGGCAACTGCGGGCTGAGTTGCTAATCCTGCTTTCATGATCCAGCTGCCGGTTAGTTAACTGTGAATTCATCACACCTGCCCTGTCCAGTTGCCTCTGCCTTGCTGTCGATACGCGCTGTCGCACTACTTCACTGCTCTCAGCCTGATACTGATCGTCCAGCAGGACATCTACCGGCACTGCCAGCACCTCTACCTGCAGATCAATTCGATCCATCAATGGCCCGGACAATCGCGCCCGGTATCGCTGTATCTGATCTGCGGTACAACGACAACGCCCTGACGACTCGCCAAAATACCCGCATGGACAGGGATTCATCGCCGCCAGAAACTGGAATCGAGCCGGGTATTCGGCCTGGCTTGCTGCCCGTGATATTGAAACGACACCGGATTCCATCGGCTCACGCAATACTTCCAGCACATGTCTGCCAAACTCAGGCAGTTCGTCAAGAAATAATACCCCGTTGTGAGCGAGAGAAATCTCTCCCGGTTTGGGTTTTGAGCCACCGCCAACAAGTGCTACAGCTGAAGATGTATGATGCGGGGCACGAATTGGACGCTGACTCCATCGGTTCATATCTATACCCTGCCTGCCAATAGAATAGACTGTAGCCGTCTGCAGGGCTTCATCCCTGCTCATCGCCGGCAGAATACCCGGCAACCTGCTGGCCAGCATGGTCTTGCCGCTACCCGGCGGCCCTGACATAAGCAGGCTATGATTTCCCGCTGCGGCCACCTCCAGTGCCCTCTTCGCCTGATGCTGCCCACGCACTTCAGACAGGTCCGGGTAGTTTGCGTGATCAGCACTGGAGGTATTTAGTTCAACCTGTGGCAGGACTTTCTGTCCGTTTAAATGCGCAATAAGTTCGAGCAATGTCGTCGGAGCCAGCACACTGCATTCATCAACCAGTGCGGCTTCCTGGCCATTCTGCTTTGCCACAACCAGCGTTCTGCCCTGTTTGACGACCTTCAGTGCGGCAGGCAATATTCCACTTACCGGACGCAACTCCCCGCTCAATGCCAGCTCTGCTGAAAATTCGTAATTATCAAGCTGAGTGTGTGCAATCTGATCTGATGCAGCCAGAATCCCAATAGCAATAGGCAAATCGAAGCGACCACCTTCCTTCGGGATGTCTGCAGGGGCCAGGTTTATTGTGATGCGCCGGGGAGGAAATTCAAAACCGGAATTCAATAGAGCACCTCGAACCCTGTCCTTGCTTTCTTTTACTGCCGCTTCGGGTAATCCAACTATTGATAGCGATGGCAGTCCGTTGGATAAATGCGCTTCCACAAACACTTGTGGGGCCATCACTCCATCAGCTGAACGCGAGTATATAATTGCAAGTGACATAAGAGGAATCCTTTCCCGTGAGGTGTTGCCATAATCGACATCCAATGTCGATCAAATAATTACTGCTTCATCTGTTTCTCAAGTTGTGCCACCTGAAGCTCGAGCTGATCAAGCTTCTCTCTGGTACGTAGTAAAACTCGTTTCTGTACCTCAAATTCTTCACTGCTGACCAGATCCATTTTTTCGAAAGCACTGTTAGCAGCTGCCCGTAGGTTTTCACGTACCGCTGATGCAATACCGGCAGGTAAAGCTGCCTCGAAGAAACGGATAAAACTATCCGTGGTTGAGTCATTTTTGTCCATAAGTAATCTGATCATCCACACTTTACACAATTAAATCAACTGCTATGCGTAATTATTATCTGCATCCCCGGCGTATGCACCAGAATGGTGAATTATTGTTCAATCACAGTAACAGGAAAGTGCGGTGAAACACTTAATTAAACAGATGACTGACTATATCTAATTGTTTTTATTGATGAATTATACATGCCCATGCATTGGCATGGTTTCTGCATTGTATCGTTATGAGATCACTATATTTTTAAATTATTGTCTTGAACCAGCAGGCAGCAGCACTGAACTGCTGAGCCTGATTATTTACCAAGGAGCATCAAAATATGAAACTAATCACAGCCATTATCAAGCCATTCAAGCTTGACGACGTGCGTGACGCCCTGTCTGAAATTGGCATCACCGGCATGACCGTCACAGAAGTTAAGGGCTTTGGCCGCCAGAAGGGCCACACCGAGCTCTATCGCGGAGCCGAATACGTTGTTGATTTCCTGCCGAAAGCAAAACTCGAGATCGCTGTTAATGCCGATGTAGTTGATCAGGTCATTGAAGCTATCGTTGGTGTTGCCAGAACTGACAAGATCGGTGACGGAAAGATTTTTGTCTCACCGGTAGACAAGGTAGTGCGCATCCGTACCGGAGAAACTGACGCTGACGCGTTATAAATCGTCTTTGAGAATAACCTAGAGAGGAACTTATTGTGGAAGCAATCGAAGGTATCAAAAATCTTAGCTACGCGCTGGATACATTTTATTTCCTGATTACCGGTGCCCTGGTAATGTGGATGGCAGCAGGCTTCGCCATGCTGGAAGCGGGGCTGGTTCGTTCAAAGAACACGGCTGAAATTTTAACTAAAAATATTGTACTGTTTGCCATTGCAGGCATTATGTACATGGTAGTTGGTTATGACATCATGTATGGAACTGTATCCGGTAGTGGCTACTTCCCTGCCATTGACCTGTCATTTATGTTTGGTGGAGACCATGATGTAGATACAGTTTTAGGCCAAAGCTACAAAGATATGTATGACGGCGGAACATACTATTCAAAGATGTCTGATTTCTTCTTCCAGATGGTCTTTGTTGCAACAGCGATGTCTATCGTATCTGGTGCCGTCGCTGAACGTATGAAATTATGGGCTTTCATGGTCTTTGCTGTGGTAATGACCAGCTTTATCTACCCTGTTCAAGGTTTCTGGAATTGGGGTGGAGGATTTCTTAAGGAAATGGGATTTTCTGATTTCGCAGGTTCAGGCACAGTGCACCTCTGTGGTGCTGCTGCGGCTCTCGCCGGTGTACTGCTGCTAGGTGCTCGTAAAGGTAAATACGGCCCTAACGGTGAGGTGCGCGCTATCCCTGGCGCCAATCTGCCGATGGCTACACTGGGAACCTTTATCCTCTGGTTGGGCTGGTTCGGTTTCAATGGCGGTTCAGAGCTAGTCCTGTCAAACGTGGGTGAAGCGAATGCTGTTGCTGCGGTATTTGTTAACACCAATATGGCTGCAGCAGGTGGTGTTATTGCCGGAATCTCGGCTGCACGCCTGATGTTCGGCAAGGCTGACCTTACCATGGCACTGAACGGTGCACTAGCTGGCCTGGTGGCGATAACAGCTGGCCCACTTGACCCTACACCCCTTGGCGCTACAGTCATCGGCGCCATTGGTGGTCTACTAGTGGTCTTTGCTATCACCATACTTGATAGAAAGCTCAAGATAGATGATCCGGTCGGTGCTATCTCAGTCCATGGTGTGGTTGGAATTTGGGGCTTAATGATCGTGCCATATTACACAGAAGCTGCAACCCTTGGTAATCAAGCTATTGGCATGGCAGTTATCTTCGGCTGGACCTTCGGTGCAAGCCTGGTTACCTGGGGCATCATCAAGATGGTCATGGGCATTCGGGTAAGTGAAGAAGAAGAGTACGAAGGTGTGGATATCGGAGAATGTGGCCTTGAAGCCTATCCTGAGTTCACTAACAAGTAATCCCTGTTCAATACGAACTTCAGGGGCGCTTCGGCGCCCCTTTTTTTTGGTTAAAAAAGTTCCAAGATCCAAGTTCCAAGTGCCAAGTCGAACGGCAGAAGCAGATTTTATCTTTTACTTGGATCTTGGAACTTGGATCTTGGAACTCACACCCCTTGATCCTTCCCACCGTTCTAAGGCAAACTCCCCCCCTGACACAATACGAGGAGGATCATCATGAAAATGGTCGTAGCTATAATAAAGCCATTCAGGCTGGATGATGTCAGGGATGCTCTCGCCAATATAGGAATTAAAGGCATTACAGTCACCGAGGTAAAGGGCTTCGGCCGTCAGAAGGGCCATACTGAACTTTACCGTGGTGCCGAGTACGTTGTTGATTTCCTGCCAAAAGTAAAACTTGAGATTGCCATTGCCGAGGATCAGGTTGATTCGGTCATCGAAGCGATCGTCAATTCTGCTGGCACCGGAAAAATCGGTGACGGTAAAATATTCGTCAGTGATCTGGAAAGAGTTATTCGTATTCGTACCGGTGAAACCGGCCATGATGCGCTTTAAAGGCAGGAGAAAGGTAAAAGGTAAAAGGGGAAAGTAAAAGACAAGAACGAGGACTTTACTGTATCTGACCAAAGCTTTTTCTACACAAATAAATACAAAAACAACAAGCCCGAAAGAATTTAGTATGTGTGTGTAGTACCTGCTGAATGGAATGGAATATTTTATGAAACGATTGTCAATTCGACTAACAAGCCTGTTACTTATATTTTCCAGCCTGCCGGCATTGGCCGATGGGGCCGTGTTGGATTCCGGAAATTCGGCCTGGATACTTGCCTCTACAGCACTGGTACTCTTCATGACTCTGCCCGGGCTCGCTATGTTTTACGGTGGGCTGGTTCGCTCAAAAAATGTCCTCTCTATTCTCATGCAGTGCTTTGCCATCGCTGGCATATCATCAATTTTATGGTTTGCGGTTGGCTACAGTCTCGCATTTTCAGAAGGAAACGGCTTCATCGGCGGGCTGGACAAAGCTTTTCTGGCCGGTATGACTAAAGATTCCCTACAAGGTGATATCCCCGAAAGCCTGTTTGTATTGTTCCAGATGACATTCGCCATTATCACCCCCGCGCTGATTATCGGTGGCTTTGCAGAACGGATGAAGTTCAGCTCCGTATTATTATTTAGTGGAATCTGGCTACTTGCTGTTTACGTACCGGTTACCCACTGGGTCTGGGGCGGTGGCTGGCTGGCAGAAATGGGTCTGTATGACTTTGCTGGCGGCACGGTAGTACACATTACGGCCGGTGTTGCTGCACTGGTTGCCGCTCTGGTGCTCGGGCCACGTAGAGGCTTCGGCACCGCCGCGATGATGCCACACAACATGACCATGACCATCGCTGGTGCAGGGATGTTATGGGTAGGCTGGTTTGGCTTCAACGGCGGCAGTGCATTAGCCGCCAATGGCGATGCCGGCATGGCCATGCTGGTTACTCATATAGCTGCCGCTGCAGGTGCCCTGACCTGGATGTTTATTGAATGGATGCGTTATGGTAAACCCAGCGCGCTCGGAACAGTAACAGGCATGGTAGCAGGCCTTGGCACCATTACCGGAGCCTCAGGCTTCGTCGGCCCTGCCGGCGCACTGATAATAGGGATGCTGGCCGGTGGCATCTGCTTTTCTGCCACTACCTGGTTAAAAACCGTAATAAAGATCGATGATTCACTCGATGTCTTCCCGGTTCATGGCGTCGGCGGCATACTCGGCACACTGCTTGCCGGTGTTTTTTCTGCCACCACTCTGGGAATATTCAGCGGTTTCGGCTTCGCAGAAGGCATTACAAGCATGGCTGGCCAGCTAAAGGTACAATTTATCGGTGTACTCGCAACCATTGCCTACACGGCTGTGTTAAGTTTCATCATCCTGAAAGTCGTCGGCTTGCTGACAAACGGACTACGCGTTACCGAAGAGCAGGAAATCCAGGGTCTGGATATTCATATGCATGAGGAACGGGGGTATGACTTGTAAAAAAACAGGTTAAAGGCTAAAGGTGAAAGGAAAGTCAAAATCGCTATCCCGTAATTAGCCTTCAACCTTTAGCCTTCAACCTTTAGCCTTTAGCCTTTAGCCTGCTGTTTACATCTCATCAATCGGAACCCGGTATTCAATAAACGCACCGGATTTCAGCTGCTTCAGAAACTGGTCATATTTTTCGGCAACTTTTCGTTTACCAATCTGTTGTCGAATAGCATTACGGCGTTGCTCTTCACTGACATCCAGCATCCTTCTTTCTTCCACCTGAATCAGGTGCACGCCGAACTGGCTGACGACAGGCTGGGATATCTCATCAACTTCCAGGGCATCCATTGCCTGCTCAAAACCCGGTACAGTATCGCCTTTATTCAGCCAGCCTAGTTCCCCGCCTTTTATAGCGCTTCCAGAATCCTGGG
>JAUWVE010000206.1 GCA_030617565.1 Gammaproteobacteria bacterium
TTAAAGCTGAAAAATAATTTGTGCCTGCATTCTTTTAACTTTCTGCTTTCAAATTCTACTTTTCAAAAAACCTGACCAGCCGTACTGTACCGCGTTCTTCATCTTCATAGTGAATCACATCAGCATTTTCAAATTCATAAATAATCGCATTTTTGCTTGCTGAAACACGTACCTTGTCGCTGCGTATTTGATAGACGACTGTTACTGCCTGGTTGTTAATGCGCATAGTAGACGGCGTAAATTCAATTATATT
This sequence comes from Gammaproteobacteria bacterium, assembly GCA_030617565.1. GTDB lineage: Bacteria > Pseudomonadota > Gammaproteobacteria > BMS3Bbin11 > BMS3Bbin11 > BMS3Bbin11. Next base: position 254 of record JAUWVE010000206.1, read on the forward strand.
GCCGGTCTTTTCAGCTGTTGCTGTGGCTTCCTGCCATTGACCAAGCAATGGGTTTTGTTGTTCATTACAGCCTGTCAGAAAAAGTATAAGCAGGAAAATGGCAGGCCTGGCGAGCATTCTTTTCATCATGAAGCTATTTTTAGCATATCTGGCAGTATAAAGTATGTAAAATTATCTCATATGAACTTTATGATGCCTCACCCCGCAATGCGATTTTTTAATGGTCTAAGCATGGCCCTGCTGCTTCTGCCCGGCGCACTTTTTTTCCAGGTATTGCCCGTATGGGCACAGCAGGAAATCACCGTCGTGCGCATTGGTGTGCTGGCCTTCCGTGGTCATCAGCAGGCCATGTCCCGTTGGCAGCCGATGGCTGATTACCTGAATACAAATTTGCCCGGGATTCGTTTCAAGATTGTACCGTTGAACTTACAGCAGGTGCGCAAGGCAACGGCTGCTGAAGAAATAGATTTTGTTCTGACCAACCCCGGTAATTATGTTCTTCTTGAATCGAGGTATGGCGCCTCACGTATAGCTACTTTAAAGCGCCACTGGCTGGGGCATGATTATTCACGTTTTGGCGCCGTTGTATTTACCCGCCGCGATAATCCCGATATCAAATCACTGAAAGATCTCAAAGGGCGATCTCTAATGATTGTAAATAATCATGCTTTTGGTGGTTTTCAGATGGCCTGGCGAGAGCTGAAAGAAGTCGGTATCGACCCCTTCAAGGATATTGCTGAGCTCAAGTTTAATGGATTCCCACAGGATAATATCGTACATGCCGTGATGAGCGGGGAGGTGGATGCCGGCACTATACGTACTGGCATACTCGAAAATATGGCTTTGAATGGCAAAGTGGAACTGGACAAGATACGTGTTCTGGAAAATCGCAATGTTGAAGGTTTTCAGTTTCTTCTCAGTACCCGCCTGTACCCTGAATGGCCATTGGCAAAACTCAAACACACGCCGGATGAACTGGCCAGTAAGCTAGTCGTTGCATTGCTGTCTGCGCCAAAAGGTGCATTTTCACTGTCCGGTACTGACTGGGTGAGCTGGACCATTCCGCTTGACTACAGCAATGTAAACGAGTTGATGCGTGAACTGAGTATAGGGCCGTACCTTCCCGATGCTCAACTATCTCTAAGCAAAACTATAAAAGAATATGCCTACTGGCTGATTATGATCCTGGCTGTACTTTTCGGTCTGGCATTACTCAGTATTTATGTCCTGAGGGTTAACCGCAGGCTGGTTGATACCCAGCATATCCTGCAGGATGAGATTGCAGAGCGTGTCGTTGCACAGGAAAAGTTGAATGAGAATAAGCGCTTTCTTGAACAACGCGTAGTAGAGCGTACTGCGAGTCTGGCTGAGTTGAATGCTGCTTTGCAGCATAGCGAAATAACGCTACGGGAGTTGAACAGGATAGTCTCCGTGTTCCCGGTTCCGCTGGAAGAAAAAATCAGGGCACTGATCGAACTGGGCAGGAAACACTTCGGTTTTTCATCTGCCAGTCTGTATCGGCGCAATGAGGATGGTATTTCAGTGGTGTTGATGGTGGGCACTGAACCAGGTGCAGCAGCTGCAGATGATACAACAGTGTTTATGGGAGGCATTGGTATCGATGAGTTTGACGAAATGCTGCAGGATGATGAGGTTCTTCTGGCGGAAAAATTATTTCAGATTGATGGAAAAGTAGAGGGTGAAGTAGATTTATTATCCTGTGTAGCGGTGAAGGTGCTGGTGGAAGGTAAGCCATACGGATTTTTATGCCTTGCTGATGATCAGGATGTAAGTCGTAACCTTGGTGAAGTAGACCGCGATATATTACAGTTAATTGCTGACTGGCTGGGCATGGAAATTGCCCGCAAACAGGTAGGTGACAGGGAGCAGCAGCACCTGTCTGACCTGGCCCATGTTACACGCTTGAGTACCATGGGTGAGATGGCATCCGGTCTGGCTCATGAGTTGAATCAGCCATTGACTGCAATTGCTAATTATCTACGCGGCTGCCAGCGCCGAATTGACAGGGGCAATCTTGAAGTCACGGAGCTTGCCGCAATAATGCAGCAGTCAATACAGGAAGCAGAAAGGGCCGCCAAGATCATCCGTCGTATGCGCGCATTCGTCAACAAGGAGGACCCGCATCATGAACGTGTTGATATCAATGAATTGATTACGCGGGTTAGTGGATTTC
>JAUWVE010000118.1 GCA_030617565.1 Gammaproteobacteria bacterium
CGCAAGAATACCCAGTGTCTTGGTGTTAAGAAAATGTTCGGCGCTCATTTTTGAGCCAACAGCAATACCCAGGAAAATGGTAACGATATTTATTAATGAGTTCTGTGCCGTATCACTGAGCCGGTCGACTACACCACTTTCCCGCATCAGATTGCCAAGCGCAAACATGCCCAGTAAGGGTGCCGCAGTTGGCAACAGTAAAGCAACCAGTACCAGTATAAGCAATGGAAACACGATCTTCTCTGTTCGGGAAACATGTCGTAACTGCACCATTTCGATACAACGTTCTTCATGTGTTGTCAGCAAGCGGATTATGGGCGGCTGGATTATGGGCACCAGTGCCATATAGGAATATGCCGCAACGGCGATCGCCCCGAGCAGATCAGGGGCGAGTCTGCTAGCGACGAAAATGGCTGTAGGGCCGTCCGCACCGCCAATAATACCGATTGCCGCTGCATCTGAAATACTGAAATCAATCCAGCCCATGGAGCTGACAGCGACCGCTCCGAGTACCGTAGCAAAGATACCGAACTGGGCCGCCGCACCAAGAAAAAGTGTTTTCGGATTGGCCAACAGGGGTCCAAAGTCAGTCATAGCCCCCACGCCCATGAAAATTATCAGTGGAAAAGCGCCGGTAGAGATACCAACATTGTAGATGTAATAAAGAAAGCCACCGGGAGCGATAGTATGCCCTGCCTCAATCAGCGGGGCATCCATCAGCCCTGCACCTGGAATATTAACCAGTATGGCGCCAAAGCCGATCGGCAATAGCAGCAGAGGTTCGAAGCCCTTGCGAATGGCCAGGTACAACAGAAAAAAACCTATGGCCATCATGATCGGCTGCCCGTAATCCATCTGGAACATGCCCGTGCTCTGCCATAAACCGATTAGCTTCTCCATCTTAGTGCCTTATTTAATCAGCAGAAGGTTGTCGCCAACGGTGACAGAATCACCTTCGTGCACAAGGATTTCTGACACCACACCCGGCTGTGAACTGCGTATCTCAGTTTCCATCTTCATCGCTTCCAGAATGATCACAACATCGCCTTTTGCGACAGAATGGCCAGGGGACACATGGAGTTTGAATATAGTCCCGGCCAGTGGGGCCTGAATCATGGTACCTGTTCCACTGCTCTCAGCCGGTGATGGCGTTGAAGTGTCTGCCGCCGGTACATTGCCTGCAACAGGCGTAATGGTGGAAATGTCTCCGCCGTTGCGAACCGCCACTACATAGGGCTGACCTTCGACAGTGACGGTGTAAACCTCGTCACCCTCCTCATTGGTGACAACATCATGCTCAACACCTGTAGGCACTGGCTCAAAGGCATCAGGATTGCCACGATTTTCCAGGAATTTAAGTCCCACCTGAGGAAACAGTGCATAGGTCAGCACATCATCAATTTCATTTTCGCCATCTGCCAGCTGAATGCCCTTTTCACCGGCAATTTGCTCAAGCTCAGATGCCAGCTTATCCAGTTCATCATCGATAAGATCTGCCGGTCGACAGGTAATGGGCTGCGCACCTTCAAGAACGCGCTGCTGTAATTCTTTATTGACAGGCGCGGGTGTTGCGCCATATTCGCCTTTCAGTAACCCGGCTGTTTCCAGAGAAATACTTTTATATCTCTCTCCGGTCAAAACGTTGAGTACCGCCTGAGTACCTACAATCTGCGACGTTGGTGTCACCAGTGCGATATAGCCGAGATCCTTGCGTACTTTTGGTATTTCCGCCAGCACTTCATCAAAGCGGTCTGCTGCCCCCTGCTCGCGCAGTTGTCCTTCCATATTCGTCAACATGCCACCCGGCACCTGGGCCACAAGAATTCGTGAGTCGATACCTTTTAGTGAGCCTTCGAAACAGGCATATTTTTTTCTCACCTCGCGGAAATAAGCAGCAATTTCCTCCAGTAGACCCAGGTCCAGCCCGGTGTCTCTATCCGTACCTTGCAGAATGGCAACCAGCGATTCTGTCGGCGAATGACCATAAGTCATACTCATTGATGAGATTGATGTATCCACATTATCGATACCGGCTTCGATACATTTCAAAGCGGTAGCCGTAGACATCCCCGTCGTTGCGTGGGACTGCATGTGTATCGGAACATCCACCGTCTGCTTAAGACGCGTGACCAGTTCATAGCCGGCATAAGGCGTCAGCAGTCCGGCCATATCTTTAATACAGATCGAATGTGAGCCCATATCCTCAAGCTCGCGCGCCAGATCGAGCCAGGTATCGATATTGTGCACCGGACTTACCGTATAAGAGAGCGTGCCCTGGGCATGTTTACCTACTTTGCAAACGGCCTTGATGGCAGTGGAGAGGTTTCGCGGGTCGTTCATCGCGTCAAATACCCGGAACACATCCACACCGTTGACTGCGGCACGTTCTACAAACTTGCAGACCACATCGTCAGCATAATGCCGGTAACCAAGGATATTCTGCCCGCGAAACAGCATCTGCTGCGGAGTATTCGGCATGGCAGCCTTCAGCTCACGAATTCGCACCCATGGATCTTCACCCAGAAAACGGATGCAGGCATCAAAGGTAGCTCCGCCCCAGGATTCCAGCGACCAGAAGCCGACCTGGTCAAGTTTCTCCGCAATCGGCAACATATCATCGAGGCGCATGCGGGTAGCGAACAGAGACTGGTGTGCATCACGCAACACTACATCCGTTATACCCAAAGGTTTCTTGTTTTCAGTCATGAAAGGAGAGTTTCCAGAAAGAGCCTGTTATTGCCGGCGACAGCGGTGTTTTGCGAGTGCCACCTGGATGATAGAAACAATACGGTCATCTACATCTGCATGACCTTTCACGGAAGATGGAATATCAATTTCCTCATCGGGTAGCCAGCGTTTAATGATCGCCGACATCGAGACAGTTACAATGACAAGGACAGTTAGAAAAATAAAGACGGTTCCCATGCCAAACAGCATCAGATCCAGACCTTGTTCAATCAGTGTTACTCCACCCAAACTCAAATCCCCGGACAATACGAATGCGCGCTATTTTAGCCCAGCGGGGGCTGGCTTACCACTGTTGCTAGCATTGGGATGTATAGGGATATTTTCATTTGTACCAGCTTCAAGATTGAGCCGTTTATTTCAGACAGGGAATAAGGGTATTATTTAATATTATCAATAACTTATTGCTATATTCATCTCGTGTTCATTGACATCAAGCATGAATGAAGCCTATAAAAAAGCTCGACTGCGCAGAGATATGCCACAGGAACATCCCCTCGGTGCGATCTAGTTTCATAGGATTGTTCATCTCTGGAGAAATCGCGCCGGGGACGACGCTGCTACAAATCATCAATATAGAACTGCCCTTAAGTTTTCAGCGACCTGTAATAAACACGGGAATTTCGGTGATAATTGTATAAAGAACGTCTTTTCACCGGTAAGTCTGCCAGCTTCATGGTCTCGAAACCTCTTTCGCGAAACCAGTGGGAGGCCTGTGTCGTCAGGACAAACAGGACCTTCATAGCTAATGCTTGCGCCTGAATTTCAGCAAATTTCAGCATCGCATCGCCGCGGCCGGCCTTGCGGTAATCAGCATGCACAGCCAGACAGGCAAGCTCGGCCATACCATTCTCAGGATACGGGATCACCGCCACACAGGCTGTTATCAGGCCATCCCGCTCCATCACATAGAATTGCTCTAATGACATCTCCAGCTGCTCGCGTGAACGCTTAACCAGCAGTCCCTGCTGTTCCAGTGGCTGGATCAGCTCTATGATACCGCCAATATCATCAATGCCTGCCTGGCGAGTCACTTCAAAATCACTGGCCGTTACCAGCGTCCCTGCCCCATCACGGGTGTAGAGTTCCTGCAACAAAGCGCCTGTCGTCCATGCCGGAATCAAATGCACTCTTTCGACACCCTGCTGGCTGGCTTCAATCGCACTCCGCATGTGTATCTCTGCCTCCGTATCCAGCTTGCGCCGGGAGCTAAGAAGCTTTTCCGCCTGCTGCCCCGTCAACTGGCGAATAATTTGCCGCCGTGCATCGCGCAAGCCCTTGCCGTCAAGCAGGAAGATCAATTTGTCGGCATTTATAGCTGTAGCGGTATAGGTGGCTACCTGTTCAGAATTGATGTTAAACACCTCGCCAGTAACTGAATAGGCCAGCGGTGACAACATGACGATAGAACGGGCATCAAGATTCCGCAATAGTGCCTCGTTATCCAGCTTTCTGATCTTACCGGTATAGCCAAAATCGACACCGTCATGGATGCCATAAGGGCAGGCAGAAATAAAATTACCCGATGCCACATGAATACCGGCACCCGCCATCGGGGAATTAGCTATGCCGGCTGAAAACAGTGCCTCGATCTGTACACGAATACTCCCAACAGCATCCCGCGTACACTCCATGGCAACCGCGTCCGTTACCCGTATGCCGTTGACATACTCACTTTTGCTTTTCCTTTGCTGCAGGCATTGTTCAATCTGCGGACGTGCCCCATGAACAATAACCAGACGTACACCCAGACTGTTGAGCAGTGCCAAATCCTGAACAAGCAGGGGAAAGTGCTCGTCAGCTACCGCTTCACCACTAAAAGCCAGCACAAAGGTCTTACCCCGGTGTGCATGAATATACGGCGCCGACTGACGGAATGCCGCTACGAAGTCGTGCGGTGGGTTTGTCTGTTTTTTTTTCATTTCATTAAATTCAAAATATTTTTCACCACAGAGGACACGGAGGTCACAGAGGTTTTTAAAATGCTTTTATAACTCTATGTTATTTCTTCTGATCAATAATATTGTATCGAAGATTAATAATATCTCCAGGTAACTAAAATAAAAAATCTTTCCTCTGTGCGCTCTGTGTCCTCTGTGGTGAAATATTTTCTTTATGTTCTTATTTATTACAAGTATTAGCAACACAAAATCGTCGAATCAGGCTTTCCAGTACATCTATCATCGGCTGTACCCTGTCCAGGGCCAGATATTCATCCGGTTGATGTGCCTGGGCGATGTCACCCGGCCCGAGGATGACGGCATCAAGGCCTGCATCCTTAAAGAAAGGGGCTTCTGTAGAATAGGCGGCTGATTCAGCAGAAACACCTGTT
>JAUWVE010000246.1 GCA_030617565.1 Gammaproteobacteria bacterium
GACTCAAAAAAAGTATCAAAAGTATCGGTTTCCCTGTGTGCGTCAGCACCGCAGGATGGACATTTCACATGGCTAAAGTCAGGATGATCGACTAATGGCGAACGGGCACCGTCTAACTCTACGTCAAGCGGCAGCAGCACGGGTAAATCCTTATCCGGCACCGGCACTGTGCCGCAATCATCACAATAGATAACAGGAACCGGACAGCCCCAATAACGCTGGCGGGAAATACCCCAGTCGCGTAGTCGGTAATTCACTCGACGCTCGCCTTTAGCCTGCTGTTGCAACCAGTCAGCAATGGCTTCAAAAGCCTGCTCCGAGGTCAGGCCATCAAACTGGCCAGAGTTCTTCAATACACCGTAATCGGTAAATGCCGCTGTTAGCGGTAGCTCCAGCTCCCCGTCTACCGGGTAAACGACTGGCCTGACCGGGATGTCGTATTTTGTGGCAAATTCGAAATCACGCTGGTCATGTGCCGGCACGGCCATTACGGCACCAGTGCCATAGCCCATCAGAACAAAGTTTGCGACCCAGACCGGAACGTCTTCACCCGTAACCGGGTGGCTGACAGTAAGGCCGGTAGCCATGCCTTTCTTTTCCATGGTTTCCATGGCTGCTTCGGCTGTCTCGGTGTTACGGCATTCTTCGATAAACGCCTGTAGATCAGGATTGTTTTCGGCCGCTTTCAGTGCCAGTGGGTGTTCAGCAGCGACCGCCACATAGGTAACACCCATCAGGGTGTCTGGTCTAGTGGTATAGACAACAAGATCATCCACCTCGCCCTCGGCAGCAAAACTTAGTTCTACTCCTTCTGAGCGGCCAATCCAGTTTCGCTGCATGGTCTTCACCGCATCCGGCCAGCCATCTAGCTGATCCAGGCCCGTTAGCAATTCATCGGCATAGGCGGTGATCTTCATGAACCATTGCGGGATTTCCTGACGCTCCACCGGCGTGTCGCAACGCCAGCAGCAACCGTCGATGACCTGCTCATTGGCCAGCACGGTCTTGTCATGCGGGCACCAGTTAACCGGTGCGGTACGTTTGTAGACCAGGCCTTTCTGCAGCAGGCGGGTGAACAGCCATTGCTCCCAGTGATAGTATTCCGGATCACAGGTCGCCAGTTCGCGGTCCCAGTCATAACCGAAGCCGAGACGCTTCAGTTGATCACGCATGTAATCAATATTTTCATGCGTCCACTTGCCAGGTGGCACGCCATGCTTAATGGCCGCATTTTCGGCTGGCAGGCCAAAGGCATCCCAGCCCATCGGCTGCAACACATTCTTGCCCAGCATGCGCTGGTAGCGGGTAATCACATCCCCTATGGTGTAATTTCGTACATGCCCCATATGCAGACGGCCACTGGGATAGGGGAACATACACAGGCTGTAGAAGGACTCCCTGTCAGGGTCTTCTGTTACCTTGTAAACTTTGTCGTTTTCCCACTGCGCCTGTAGCCCAGTTTCTATATTTTGGGGAATGTATTTTTCTTCCATCGCTGTAGGGGATACCTGTAATCTTCTAGTTTTTTAACTACGGTGCGTAGCAGGGCCTTTATCTTCAGGGGTTTATTATTTGCCTGCATCCAGCTCAGTACCCTCGCTGTCCCAGTCGGTAAACGGGAAAGGTTTTTCTTCACTATTGAAAGTCAGGTAGCGCAGTATTCTGTAAACATACAGGCTTAACATAGAACCAAAACCAAGCAGACGCTGATTTTTCTCGCCAGTGAACAGCAGCACCAGTACCTGGAAAATGACCAGTGCGGCAATCAATAATTCCACAATATTAAAAATGATGACAAAAATGGCCATATACAGGACACGCATCCAGGTGGAATTATCTTTCAGACTTTCTTTAATGTCGTCATTCATCGTAGAGCTCTTTAATGTATA
>JAUWVE010000073.1 GCA_030617565.1 Gammaproteobacteria bacterium
ATAGCCTGTAAGGTTTCTTCATCGATATCGGCACTGACCGCTTGCTGCCGGCCAAACAAGTCTCGAACCATGCGGCTGTCGGCGCCCACGCCTATGGTATAAATTCTTATCTTTTCCTGTGCGGCAAGATCGGCGGCCTTCAGCGGCTCGATACTGCCTGCTGTATTACTGCCATCTGTTAACAGGATAAGAACGCGATTCTGTTCAGGCTCAATGCGTAAACGTTTGACTGCCAGGCCAATGGCATCACCGATGGCTGTTTTCTTTCCGGCCAGACCTATCGCAGACTCCTGCAGCAGTGTTTTTACTGTTTTTCTGTCCAGCGTCAGCGGAGTCTGCAGATATGCCCTGTCACCGAATAGAATCAAGCCAAGGCGATCACCGACACGTCGGTCGATAAACTCTCCGGCAACCGCCTTGACCGCGGCCAGACGTGATACCTGCCGGTTGCCAATTACCATATCATCGGCTTCCATGCTGCCCGAAAGGTCGACTGCAAGCATCAGGTTCCTGCCCTGTACCGGCAGTTGGATCGCATCACCAACTGACTGGGGGCGAGCGGCAGAAACCAGCAGCAACAGCCAGACGACAACCGCAATTATGAGCCGGATACGGAACGCCGGTCCGGCTTCATGCTGCAGCTGTGAGTGCATGGCAGCGTAAAAGGGTACACGGATGGTAGAGATCTGCAGCTCATCCGCCTTCGGTAGCAATAGCCTGATTAATAGCGGTAAAGGCAGCAGCAGAAAAATCCATGGTAATGAAAAATTTATATCCATTGTTGGCTTATATTTCTAAATCCACTGCACTCTCACAATCTCGTTTTCCGGCGAATGCCGGATTCCAGTGGCCGTAAGAAATAAAATACTTTCTAAACACCCGCATACGTGTGCAGCACGGCATTTTTTGAGTCAGCATTGTTCTAGATTACCCTCGTATTTCGTTCAATCCATTTCCTGGCCAATTGCAGCAGGCCTTCTTTGTCTACATTACTTTTATGCATATAGGGCCCGGCCTCCAGCACACTGCCTGCGCCATTGACAAAGTCACCTTCTCCGCCATGCATGTCGAGAAAAGACAACCAGCCTTTCCCTGTCAGTGCCGCCACTTCTTTTCGCGGGTATTTGAGCAAGGCAACGCGACGCAGCAGCGTCGACACTGATGCCAGAAATTCAGGTATATGGTCATCAGTCACCGTTTTCGATAAATTATCCAGTAGCATAAATATCTCCCGTTGGGCTCTTTTACGTCGCCAGAAAATGATCAAACGAATAGCCAGCCAGGTCAGGATCACCGCAGCAAGCAGAGCCACTATCCACCAGCCGGGGGCCGGCGGCCAGAATTCAGGACTGGCGGGCAGATGAACGTCTCGCAATTGTAATGTTTGCTCCGCAGGATTCATGCCGCCGCTCTGCCTGGCACCGTTGCACCACTATTAGGATTAACCATAAAACGGCGCAAAGTCATCGCCGCATCATCGGTAGTGGATAAGCGCAGTAATGGGACAGCCCGTTTACGCATGACTTCGGCAACTGTCGAATTATGCTCAATACACCATCGCTCATAGCGCTGACGTTGTTTAGTGGTGCGGGTATCAATAATGGCTGACTGTTGACCGTCACTGACTCCGTAAACCCCCGCTGGCGGCGGGGATGCCTCTATCGGATCAAACAACTGTATAGCCACCACATCATTATGCTGACGCAGTCGCAATAACTGGGCCGAAGTCTCTTCGCTGACATGATAAAAATCGCTGAGGATAAAAATCAGACTGCCGGGCTTTGCCACCCGACGACAGCGTTTCAGCGCACTATCAAGACCCGGATTATCTGTGTTCTCCTGCGCCGACTGCATACCTTTCACGGGGTCCGTTGCCGACATCAACAGCCTGAACAAACGCAGGGCACCCTTTGCCCCACCGGCAGGGGGAAGCTCCTGGTGTCTGCCATTAAAGACCAGGGCTCCAATTCGGTCGCCATTTGCCACCCCGGCCCAGGCAATCAGCGCCGCCAGACGTGCTGCCTGTACAGACTTAAATGCACCCCTTGTGGCAAAGAACATACCGGGATTGAGATCAATCAACAGCATTACCGGACGTTCACGTTCTTCCTCATACATCTTGACGTAGGGATGACCGGCACGTGCGGTTACCCGCCAGTCCATGCTGCGAACATCATCACCCGGCTGATAAGCACGTGACTCCTGGTAATCCATACCACGGCCGCGAAAGCGGGAGGCATGCGCACCAGTAATAGAACTGTTTTTTACCCGTGCCGAAGTCAGGCTGATGCCGCGTACAGCCGCTTTCAGTGCAATCAGTTCGCCTATACTCACCGCCACACAGGATAATGCTCCCGGATCATTGTGCCCTGCATCAGTCAGGGGCTTATCGCCAAAACCCAGTTTGTTCCAGATCCTCTGCAACATCAGGAAACCGGCACTCGCTTCACCAGTTCATTAATAAAGTCATCAGGCGAGACGCCTTCTGCCTCGGCTTCAAAAGAAAGCAGTACACGATGCCGCAATACATTGTGCACAACTGCCTGTACATCTTCAGGCGAAACATAATCTCGCTGCTGCAGCCAGGCATGCGACCGCGCACAACGGTCCAGTGCAATTGTTCCACGTGGACTGGCGCCATAATTCACCCAGCGCACAAGATCCTCACCATAAGGCTTCGGTTTCCGACTGGCCATCACCAGCTGTACCATATAATCCTCAACGGCTTCCGCCATATGTAAATCCAGCACTTCATTCTGTGCCTGCCGGATCTGGTCTTTGCTTAGAATCACTTCCACTGCAGGCAGGTTTGCAGTCTCAATCCTGGCCTGCTCTTTCGCCAGGGCAAGAATCTGTTTTTCTGTACCGACAGCCGGATAATCGATGCTAATATGCATCAGGAAGCGGTCAAGCTGGGCTTCAGGCAGCGGGTAGGTACCTTCCTGTTCAATCGGATTCTGCGTCGCCATTACCAGAAATGGACGCTCCAGCTTATAAGTAGTCTGGCCGACGGTAACCTGATGTTCACCCATGGCTTCAAGCAGCGCAGACTGCACTTTGGCCGGGGCACGGTTGATTTCATCGGCCAGTAATAAATTGTGGAAAATCGGCCCACGCTGAAAGTTAAATTCGCCGGTTTGAGGTCGATAAATCTCGGTTCCGGTCAGGTCACCAGGCAATAGATCGGGGGTAAACTGCAGTCGGTGAAAATCACCTTCTATGCGTGATGCCAGTTCCTTAATAGCTGTAGTCTTGGCCAGGCCCGGTGCACCTTCAACCAGTAAATGACCATCTGCCAGCAAGGCTATCAGCAGGCTGTCAACCAGTGACTTCTGTCCGATAATTTTGTCCTGCAGCTGCGTGCGCAGGCGATTAAACGAAGTGTATACTGTTACCGCATCTGTCGAGGCTGCAATATTTTCCTGCGATGCCAATTGTGAATCCATTAATACTCGCTCCTGTTTCTGAAATACACATTATGACCTGAATAGCCTTCTTTTGCTCCGCAAGCCATTCCGGCCACTACTATTTACGGTCTTCTATGTGAGATTCAAGGTATTTAATGTTGTGGATCTATTGCGATCAAATGCTGATATTAAAGGCGTCAGGGCAGAGCAAGATGGCGTGGAAGTTTGTGGCCTCCCATAAAGTTTACTCAGCAAGCATGCCGCCAATGGCCTGACTCTCACCCCAGCCAGATTCGTGCATTCCTGAACAGGCGCATCCAGCCACTGTCCTCACCCCAGTCTGCAGGGTGCCATGAGTTGGCAACGGTACGAAATACCCGCTCTGGATGCGGCATCATTACAGTGAAGCGGCCATCTTCTGTCGTCAGCCCGGTAATACCTTGCGCGGAACCATTGGGATTGGCAGGGTATTTTTCGGTTTTTACCCCATAATTATCGACAAAATGCATGGTGACTATAGCTTCCTGCTGGTTTTTATGGGTCGCAAACTCCGCCCGCCCCTCGCCATGGGCAACGGCAATAGGCATGGTAGAACCTGCCATGCCTGACATGAAGATAGACGGGTTCTCGGGGATAGTGACCAGTGAACTGCGTGCTTCGAACTGCTCGGATTGATTGCTTACAAATCGCGGCCAGTTTTCAGTACCCGGAATGATGTCTTTCAATGACGCCATCATCTGACAACCATTACAGACACCCAGTGCAAAGCTGTCTTCTCGCTCAAAAAAATGGCTGAATACATCCCGTGCCCGGTTATTATAAAGAATCGACTTTGCCCAGCCACCACCTGCACCAAGTACATCACCATAGGAAAAACCACCGCATGCGACCAGTCCCTGGATCGATTCCAGTGTTTCACGACCACTCAAAATATCACTCATGGTGATATCTACGGCATCGAAACCAGCACGGTCGAAGGCCGCTGCCATCTCCAGTTGTGAGTTGATGCCCTGCTCTCGCAAGATGGCCATTTTCGGACGCTTGCCGCTATTGACATAGGGCAGACTAACATCTTCGGATGGGTCGAAACTTAGTTCAGCATGCAAACCCGGGTCTTTCTGATCCAGTAGTTGATCAAATTCCTGTCGAGCATTGTCGGGGTTATCACGCAGCGATTGTATGCGCATGCTGGTCTCACTCCAGACCCGATGGAACTCAGTGCGAGAGCCATGCAGACAAACCTTGCCAGCCTGGGAGAAAGTTATTTCATCACCCTCTACGGGGGCACCGATGACATGCGCGCATTCAGAAAGACCGGCACTGGCAAACTCATCGAGAACTTTTTCCAGATCAATTCGGCGAATCTGTATAGCGGCACCCAGTTCTTCATTAAACAGGATATTTGCTACCTCGTTGCCTAATGTATCCAGTGTGATTGCCAGCCCGCAATGCCCGGCAAAGGCCATCTCAAGCAGACAGGTAAAAAAGCCACCATCTGAGCGATCGTGATAGGCCAGCAGCATACCGTCTTCATTGAGCGACTGAACAGCACTGAAGAAGCCAACCATATCAGCAGCCTGATCAAGATCCGGACACTCATTGCCTAACTCCCCGTATACCTGTGCCAGACAGGAGCCACCCATGCGATTACGACCACGGCCAAGATCAATAAAGATCAGGTCTGTTTCACCCTTATCAAGCATCAGTTGTGGTGTCAGCGTCTTGCGCACATCCAGCACCGGTGCAAAGGCGGAAATGATGACTGACAGCGGTGCGGTAACAGAATGCTCCTCACCCTGCTCCTGCCAGACCGTACGCATAGACATGGAATCCTTGCCAACTGGAATGGACAGGCCCAGCGCCGGGCATATATCCATGCCGATGCTTTGCACGGTATCAAACAAATTGGCGTCCTCACCCGGATGACCGGCAGGGGCCATCCAGTTGGCAGAGAGTTTGATATCCGTTAAATCCCTGATGCGCGAGGCGGCGATATTGGTCAGCGCCTCGCCTACCGCCATACGGCCGCTGGCGGGGCCGTCAATTAATGCAACAGGAGTACGTTCCCCCACCGCCATGGCTTCACCGGTATATTCTTTAAGATTTGTAGCTGTCACCGCCACATCGGCCACCGGAACCTGCCAGGGGCCTACCATCTGATCACGGCAGACCAGACCGGTTACACTGCGATCACCGATAGTAATCAGGAATGACTTGCTGGCAACGGTCGGCAGTCGCAGTAGCCGCAGGGCCGCTTCATTCAGGTCAAGGTTTTCGGCATTGAACGGAACAAGCCCAGTCATCTCACGCTGAACCTCACGCAGCATTTTTGGCGGCTTGCCCAATAATACATCCATCGGGATATCAATCGGCCAGGCCAGATCACGACAGGCTGTTGAGCTATCGGCAGGCTGATCCGCAAACTGCTGATCATGTAAGCTCAGTCGCCGATCGTCAGTGGCTTTTCCCACCACCGCATAAAGGCATCTTTCGCGCTCACAGATCTGTTCAAAATCATCCCAGTACTGATCGGCAATCGCCAGCACATAACGCTCCTGTGATTCATTGCTCCATAGCTGCATCGGCGACATGCCCGGCTCATCATTTAACACATCACGCAGCTCAAAGCGGCCGCCGCGGCCTGAATCATCCACCAGTTCAGGCAGGGCATTGGATATACCGCCCGCACCGACATCGTGGATTGACAGGATGGGGCTATCTTCATTTCTTTCACAGCAGCGATTGATTACCTCCTGGCAACGGCGCTGCATCTCGGCATTGCTGCGCTGCACAGAAGCAAAGTCGAGATCTTCGGAACTGGAGCCGGAGGCCATGCTTGATGCCGCGCCACCGCCGAGTCCAATCAGCATAGAAGGCCCACCCAGTACAACTATTCGACTGCCGGCAGGGATGTTAGATTTTTCCGTGAACTCTGACTGTATCGAACCCAGACCGCCGGCCAGCATGATTGGCTTGTGGTAGCCACGCACTTCACCGGATGGCAAGGCCTGCTCATAACTGCGGAAATAGCCGCAGATATTCGGCCGGCCAAATTCATTATTAAACGATGCCGCACCGATGGGACCTTCGAGCATGATATCCAGCGCACTGGCAATACGTTCAGGCTTACCATAGTCTTTCTCCCAGGCCTGCACTGCATCCGGCAGTCTGAGATTTGAAACGCTGAACCCGCAAAGTCCTGCCTTGGGCTTGCTGCCGCGACCGGTTGCTCCTTCATCGCGTATCTCACCACCCGATCCCGTTGCAGCACCGGGATGCGGTGCAATAGCCGTCGGGTGGTTATGGGTTTCCACCTTCATCAGGATATGGGCATCAGCCTCCTGCCAGCGGTAATGACGACCATCTTCATTTAGCCGGAAGTTTGCCGTTTCATAACCGCTGATAACTGAAGAGTTATCACTGTAAGCGACAACGGTTCCTTGTGGATGGCTTTCGTGGGTGTTGCGAATCATACCGAACAAGGTCTTCGATTGTTCTACGCCATCGATTATCCAGTCAGCATTAAAGATTTTATGGCGACAGTGTTCGGAGTTTACCTGTGCGAACATCATCAGTTCCACATCGGTCGGGTTTCTGCCCAGCTCGCTAAACGAGGCAAGCAGATAATCAATCTCGTCCTCAGATAGCGCGAGCCCCCATAGCTGATTGGCTTCTAATAGAGCGCTCTTTCCATCGCCAAGGATATCGACACAGCGCATGCTGGCAGGGCTATGCTGTTCAAACAGCAGTTCAGCCTTATCCAGCGAGTCGAAAACAGATTCCACCATACGGTCATGAATTAGCTCATTAACGCTTTCTTTCTCATGTGCTTCCAGCAGGCGATGTTCTGTGGTACTTACATGCCAGACTACGCCGCGTTCTATACGCTGTACTTTTTCAAGGCCGCAATGGCGGGCTATGTCTGTTGCCTTGGTAGACCAGGGAGAAATCGTTCCGGGTCGGGGGATAACCAGAAAATGCTGGCCGGAGACATCCATTTCATGGCGCGCCGGGCCATAGTCAAGAATAACGGACAGGTGGTCGAGTTCGGCTTCATCCAGGTCGCTGGATATACTAACAAAATGATAGTAACTCGCCGACAGCGCGTCCAGATCAGTAATTTTTTCCGACAG
>JAUWVE010000036.1 GCA_030617565.1 Gammaproteobacteria bacterium
TGTTCTATTGTATCAAGATATCACTAGCCTTAATGAGACGCACCTCTCCCCTTTTTACCCTCATTCAACTTCAATCGGTGGATATTTTTGTGCATTAATCATCAGCTTACGCTGCACTGCATTATCCAGATCAACACCGCAACGATCTGCCATGCGCGCCAGGTATATCATGACATCGGCCATCTCCATTGCCACCTCTTCCCTGCTGTTAGCATCGAGGTTTAGACTTTGCTGCTCGGTCATCCATTCAAAATGCTCCATCAATTCTGCCATTTCTACACTCATGGCCATCACCAGGTTCTTTGGTGAATGAAACTTTTCCCAGTCGCGTGCTTCGGAAAATTCACGCAGGTGCTGCTTTAGATCTTCAATGTTAATCATATTGTAAGAATGCTCTCTGCTAAAATGGCCATTAAGGACTAAGGACTAAGGACTAAGGACTAAGGACTAAGGACTAAGGACTAAGGACTAAGGAAGTATAGATGGGTTTTCTTTCGTCTTTCGTCTTTCGTCTTGAAACTTGGAACTTGAAACTTGAAACTTGAAACTCACGCATTCTCACAGATTCACTGTCCACCCCGGCAGCAGTTGACCGGCTTTTCTCAGTTCAGCACGATGCTGGTTGAATTTCGGATCAAATTTCTTCATCAGTGCCCAGAAACGATGGGAATGATTCATTTCCAGAGTATGAACCAACTCATGCAATAACACATGATCAACCAGATCAGAAGGCAAAAACAGCATTTTGAAATTAAGACTGAGATTTCCCTGTACCGAGCAGGACCCCCAACGTGTTTTCTGGCCACGTATTGAGAGCCTGTTCCACTCGAGTCCGGTGGCTTTAGAAATCCCACCCAGTCGCGCAGAAAACTCTTCGCGTGCCTGTGTCATCAACCAACATCGCAGGTTCTGAAACAGCTGTTTTTCCGATGGATTTTTGCAAAACAGGTTTAGTGTTTCAGCAACAAGCATGGCTCTGTTCTGAGTACCTGTATGTTGGTTTATATTATACTGCTGCTGCCTGCAAAGAAGATCAATAGTAGATGGGAATGCAGGAGTACCAGTCTGTCTACCGGACAACTGTAGTGCAGACTTTTGCAGATTTCTTTCTATCCATTGCCTTTTACTGAGCACAAAAGCCAACCACTGATCTTCTCGTATCCCGCTGGGAACA
Organism: Gammaproteobacteria bacterium; assembly: GCA_030617565.1. Lineage (GTDB taxonomy): Bacteria > Pseudomonadota > Gammaproteobacteria > BMS3Bbin11 > BMS3Bbin11 > BMS3Bbin11. The sequence goes on from JAUWVE010000036.1 coordinate 1,175, forward strand.
ACTATCAATAAAGAGCGATCAGGCCTGAGTTCAATACGAATCCGTTTTGCACGCAATGACCTGCGCAAATGACAGCGCGAAATCCCTGCAAGAGAAACACCTTCTAACAATAAATCAGCCATATGACCGGTTTCATTTTTGCTTCCTGAGAAATAGCACAAGATGAGCTGTCATTAATTCTGTCAATATCCCTTATACTGCCGCACTTAATCTCATTTTCGTAGATACCAGAGAAATGTCTTTACATGCAAGCCGTTAACATCATTGCTGACCTTCACTGCCACTCGACTGCTTCGGATGGCACTCTGCCGCCTGCAGAGGTGGTCGCACGAGCCGCAGGCAACGAAGTCGATATCCTGGCACTGACTGATCATGATACCACTGCCGGGCTGGATGAGGCATATCTCTGTGCAGAAGAAAGTAATATCAGGCTGATACCTGGGATAGAGCTTTCTGCTACCTGGCAGGGAAAGCTGCTACACATAGTAGGACTCGATATCGACCCTGAGCATCCGCCACTAAAACAGGGGATCCAGGTATTGAAAGAAATGCGAGAAGTGCGGGCTAGAGAAATGGGTAGACGCCTGGCTAAGGCGGGCTACCACGACACCTATGAAAATGCTCGACGCCTGGCAGGAGACGGAAATGTCACGCGGACCCATTTTGCACGTCACTTAATTGAGGCTGGCGTGGCTAAAGATTTTACTGATGTATTCAAACGGTTCCTGGTACGTGGTAAGCCAGGATACTACCACGTCGACTGGTCTACCATGGAAGATGCAGTTACATGGATAACCGGTGCAGGCGGTATTGCCGTGGTCGCACACCCGCTACGCTATAAACTAACTGCCAACTGGCTCAATCGTGTCCTTACTGCCTTCAAACAAGCCGGTGGAGAAGGTATCGAGGTCATCTGCGGACGAAATACCCCTGATGATAACGCCCGTAGTGCCCTGTTTGCCCGAAAACATGGTCTGCTCGCATCAACGGGATCCGATTTTCATGAGCCGGGTAAATGGGTGGAACTTGGCAGGCTGGAAAAATTACCTGAAGGCCTTGAAGCTGTTTGGCAAAAATGGGTTTAGATATAAAATTAAAAACCATTGGGGTCAGGTGAATGACTACACATAATCAACAGGTAAGTACTATGCTATGATTTGCTCAATCCAGATTCTATTTTCCTGAAACTGTGCCCTAATTTCTATGAGTCTAAACGAAGAAGAAATCCAGCAAGCACGCTATGATCTAATCGAATTGCGAATCGAACATAGCGACCTTGACCATGCCATTGATCTGATGCTGCAAAATGCCTACGTAGACCAGCTGCGTCTTCGCCGCTTGAAAAAACGCAAACTTAAGCTGAAAGATAGTATCCAACTGCTTGAAAGTATGATCATTCCTGACATCGATGCCTGATACAGCTTTGAACAAAGAAAATCGGCAACACGAATGAGCGAAATACTTGGTCTGGCTTTTATGGTACTGGTCATTTTCATCTGGTACAGAAACCTTACAGTCCGTGAACTGGCAATGATGCATTCAAGCAGGGCCTGTAGAGAACAGGACTACCAGCTGCTTGACGACAGCGTACACCTTTCCGGACTGGGGCTGACACGCTGCCCTGATCAACGACGCTGCCTGCGACGAAAATTCCGCTTTTCCTACTCCAGTGATCATATTCACCGCAGCAACGGCGTCGTTATTATGCTTGGTGACCACCTTGAGAGTATCGTTTTTTCATCACCACCTAAATCACTGGAAGCTTAAGCCGGATATTTCACAGAGACCCATGAAGCAAACCATAGCCTACACCATCGAAGACCGCCGCTATCTGAGTATTACTGATCGCTGCACCCTGGCCTGTGAGTTCTGCCCCAAAACGAAGGGCAGCATGCAGGTGCATGAGTACAACCTGACATTCGATCATCGCCCTGAAACGGATGAAATTATAGCGGTAATCGGCAATGTCAGTGACTTTTCCTGGGTCGTCTTCTGTGGATTTGGAGAGCCTACGCTACGATTAAAAACATTGCTTGAGGTTGCGCGATACGTCAAACAACAGGGTGGACGTGTACGACTGAATACCGATGGCCTCGCCAACCTGGTTCACAAACGCAATGTACTACCAGAAATGTCTGGACTTATCGATGCCCTGTCAGTTTCACTCAATGCTCAAAATGAGGCTACTTATATTAACCATTGCGCCCCTGCGCTGGAAAACTCGTGGCAAGCTATGCTGGACTTTCTGCAACTAGCACCCGCATTCATACCGGATGTCACCGCTACGGCGATCAATGGCCTTGATGGGGCAGATATGGCAGCCTGCCGTCAACTGGCAGAAGAACGTGGGGTCAAATTCAGGCAACGAGAACTGGATAGCGTGGGATAGGAAATAAATTGATTTTGTAGCGTTGAGAATTGCGATTTTCTGATGTTGTTCTCTAGTCTGAATTTATTCGCCGCGAGGGCGCGCCTCCCACAGTACATTTTAATCGCTACTGGAATTGATTGTGGGAGGCGCGCCCTCGCGACGAATATTAAACACCTAAAATTAGAAAGTTAGTTTGGCCGATAAGATTTCAGGCCAAAAAAAACCGCCTCTATAGGCGGTTTTTCAAGTTGCTGATTTTTTCGACTTATTTCAGGCCCTGCATATACAGTGACAGCTGTGTGATCTGGTCATTTGAAAGCAGAAATGAAATCGGATTCATCATGTAGTGCTCGCGTGTACCATCTTTGAATGCATGCAGCTGCTTTTCTGTGTAGGCAGCATTCTGTCCGGAAAGCCTTGGATACTGTACCGGGATACCTGCACCTGAAGGTCCGTGACAGCTCATGCATGCAGAGATATTCAGTTCCCGAAAACCACCGCGGTAGATTTTTTCACCTTCCAGGGCCGCAGCTTCGTCCTGCTCGCTGATGCCGGCTTTGCTAGCGGGAAGACTGGAATAGTAGGCATCAATATCAGCCATGTCCTGCTCAGTGAGCGCTGCAACCATGCCTGCCATGATCGGATCTTTGCGTCTACCGTCCTTGAATGCCTTTAATTGAGTAAAGATATAACCCGGCACCTGGTCTGCTAACCGGGGGTTGAGTGGTGTTTCCTTCATACCGTTTCCATCCGCACCATGGCATGCAGCACAAGCAGCTGTTTTACCTTTGCCACTTTCAACATCGCCCTTTGAAGCATGCGTTGCATGAGCAACACCGGCAATCATCATGCCTGCAATTGCCATGGACAAGACCAGTATATTTTTCATCGAACTACTCCTGAAGATTTTGCCGGGCATCAGACCACATTGCCAACCCGAAACTGTGTGCCGCTTTATATATCAAAGGTGCTCTCAGGTCAATTTTAGTATTTCCTTATATAGCTATTTGATAAGCTTATTATTTATCATAATCCATACAAACCCTGACGTATCCAGAATTAATAGAATTGCCCTTAATGTGAGATACTTCAGACTATCGCTAATACAAACACACCCACAACAAAGCCGTAAACAACCATGGAACGTCTGCCAGCCCAGCCTACATTCATCAAGGGCGCCTATACATTACAACAGCTGCCCGATGACACGGGTATAGAAGTGGCCTTTGCCGGGCGATCAAATGTTGGAAAATCCAGTGTACTTAATACACTGGCAGGGGTTAAATCTCTGGCGAGAACCAGTAAAACACCAGGCAGAACACAGGAAATAAATTTTTTTGATCTGGGAAATGATCGACGACTGGTGGATCTGCCCGGCTATGGTTACGCAAAGGTATCTGAAGCCAAACGGCGCCACTGGGCTGAAACCCTTGGTGAATACTTACTATCAAGAAAAAGCCTTGCTGGACTCATATTATTGATGGATATAAGACACCCACTAAAAGAATATGACCGCAACATGGTTCACTGGTGCACACACGCTGAACTGCCTGTCTATGTGATATTGAACAAGTCAGACAAGCTTAGCCGGGGAAAAGCAGGTGCGAGCTTACTCGATGTTAAACGGAAACTTTCAGCGTTTCCTATCGAAGGAATACAGTTATTTTCCAGCCTCAAGCGCACCGGGGTGGATGAGGCACTGCAACAGCTGTGTCATTGGCTGGAATTGCCGTATAACAAGTAGTAAACCAGATTCACCCTTCTTCAACATCATCGACATCAATCTGACCTGTCATTTTACGGCGGATATGTGACCAGGACATACCTGTTGCCAGCACCAGCGAAAGCACAAATAATACAATGTACTGAAAGAACGTAGGATTATCGATAGACAGTACTCCAAAATCTACCATCACCCAGATGAAACTGGCAACAAAAGCCAATGCAAGAATGATCCCGAGAACACCCAGAGAGCGTGCCGTCGCCCGCAGATAAATCACCCAACCTATCAGCAGCACTATTCCTGTAAATAGAATCACCGGGTCAAATCGGTCTGTGGCATTGCTAATCCAGTGGTACCAGGAATATTGTGATGGATTATATGTAGCGAAGACAAGAATAATTGCCGCGACCAGACGGATAAGAAAGTCAAAAAAATTGAAAGCTTTAGAAGCCATTACTACTGACCGATGAGTAGTTGTACGGGATGCACAGGCTAACAGGAGCCCGCCACTGAATCCAGATATTGGCAGATATTTACCGGGCAGGAAGCCTCGTGTAAATAGCTGAAATACTACGATTGCGGACAGGTATTCGCTCATAAAATTACCGCGCAGTATTTGACTTATATCAAAACAAGCAGTTAAAAGTTGGACAAAAACATTGGATTCCGTTACTGTTCCGTCCGCAACAACAGCCCGAACCACCATTTGGGAGGAGAAAGGGTCGGCAACAGGCCCGACAAAATTCCGGTCAAAGGGAAAGAATCTTGAGTATTTTTTCCCATTGACTGGAATTTTTTTGCCAGCTACACCACCCCATCATCAAGTTTCTTAATTCACCGTATTAGTCATCTTTCCACGCTGTTAGAATACGCCGATGGACACCGAATCAGGCCAACAACGCAAGATTGCAAGCAAACGCGCAACCTTTGCCAGCATAATTGTCAATACTCTGCTCTCCGCCGGACAAATCTTTCTCGGCATCGTCGGCAACTCCCAGGCTCTGGTGGCTGATGGAGTCCATACCTTATCTGATCTCAGTACTGATGCCCTGGTTCTCTATGCCATCTGGCATGGCAGCAAAGAAGCCGATGATGACCACCCCTATGGCCATGGCCGCATTGAAACTGCCGCAACGGTTTTTCTGGGATTATTGCTCGCCTTTGTCGGTGCAGCGATTGCTATCAATGCGGCATTACGGCTCACTGAGCCTGCAACAATCCTGACACCAGCGCCCATCACACTGCTGATGGCTGTGATCACCATATTCAGTAAGGAAGGTCTCTATCGCTACACCATAGGCATTGCTACCCGCTATAAATCCACTATTCTGCGTGCCAATGCCTGGCATCACCGCAGCGATGCCATCTCCTCAATTGTTGTCCTGATTGGTATTGGTGGCAGCATCATGGGACTGCCCTATTTTGATTCCCTCGCTGCCATAGGCCTTGGCACTATGATTATTCGTATGGGCCTGCTGCTAAGCTGGAATGCCCTTAAGGAACTGATTGATACGGCACTCAGTCACGAGGAAGTTGCAGCCATCCGGCAGGCAATCATCAATATTGATGGCGTAGTTGACCTGCATATGCTGCGTTCACGTCTAATGGGTGGACGCGCCCTGATCGATGTTCACCTGCAGGTAGATGGCAATATCAGCGTCTCCGAGGGACACCAGATTTCAGAATTCGTACGACAGCGCCTCATTAATGACTTTGAAAGCGTTGATGAAGTACTGGTTCATATCGACCCCGAAGACGATAAAATCAGCATGGCAAATGTCGATCTTCCGTTGCGTAGTGAAATGACGACATTTATAAATGAGGCTATTGCAGGTATTGACGGCTCAACGGCTGCCGAGAAAATTACCCTGCATTATCTCGAGGGCAGTATCAATGTCGACCTGACTTTCCCGACAATCGAAAATACCACCGATGAGAAACGTCAGATGGTTGCCAGCAAGGTGGTAGAAACCCTGCACCAGCACCCGAATATCGGCAGTATTGAGATCTTCTTTCACTGTTTGCACTGAAATTACTGTCTGCATTTGTATTTGCGCACTAATCTGGTGCAAAATGACGCCTCATTTGATTTTACCCGTGCCTGATTGTCTTAAATTCAGGCATTTGCGTAACTGGCATGATTCATAAATTGTAACAAATACTCTATCAAGAATTTATTAAGTTTATTAAATCCATTTCGTATAACCGTGCTTTTGCACACTAGATATATAAAAGAGGAAATCAATGTCCGCCGAAATTTTAAAGATGATCAAGGACAACGGGGTCAAGTTTGTTGACTTTCGTTTTACAGATACCCACGGAAAAGAACAGCATGTTTCAGTTCCTTCTCACACAGTGAGCGAAAGTACGTTCGAAGATGGGAAAATGTTTGATGGCTCGTCTATCGCCGGCTGGAAAGGCATAAATGAATCAGACATGATCCTGATGCCAGACCCGTCAACAGCGGTTATGGATCCTTTCTTTGACGATCCGACACTGATCATACGTTGCGATATTCTCGAACCGGCAACCGGTGAAGGTTATGAAAGAGACCCACGCTCGATTGCCCATCGCGCTGAAGCCTATCTGAAATCTACCGGTATCGCTGATACCGCCTATTTCGGTCCGGAACCAGAATTCTTTGTCTTCGACGATGTTCGCTGGGGCAATACCATGCAGGGCTCTTTCTTCAAGATCGACTCTGATGAATCTTCATGGAACTCTGAAAAGGTATTTGAAGACGGCAACATCGGTCACCGACCTGGCGTGAAAGGCGGTTATTTCCCGGTACCGCCAGTTGATTCATTGCAAGACCTGCGCTCTGCCATGTGTCTTACCATGGAAGACATGGGTGTTGAAGTTGAAGTTCACCATCACGAAGTGGCTACAGCCGGCCAGTGCGAAATCGGTACCCGCTTCAACACACTGGTAAAACGTGCTGACGAGAATCAAATCCTGAAGTACTGTGTCCACAACATCGCACACGCCTATGGCAAGACAGCAACCTTCATGCCCAAGCCAGTCGTCGGCGACAATGGTAATGGTATGCATGTCCATATGTCTCTGGCAAAAGACGGCAACAACATCTTCTCCGGTGATGAATACGGCGGGTTGTCTGAAACTGCACTTTACTACATCGGCGGAGTTATAAAGCACGCCAAGGCACTGAATGCCTTCACCAATGCCTCCACCAACAGCTATAAGCGCCTGGTTCCCGGCTTTGAGGCCCCTGTGATGCTGGCATATTCGGCCCGTAACCGCTCTGCTTCTATCCGTATTCCATTCGACAGCAACCCTAAAGGGCGCCGCATCGAAGTGCGCTTCCCTGATCCTACCGCCAACCCTTATCTGGCATTCTCAGCACTGATGATGGCCGGCCTTGATGGCATCATCAACAAGATCCACCCTGGTGATTCTATGGACAAGGACCTGTACGACCTGCCCGCTGAAGAAGAAGCAATGATTCCTCAAGTAGCCAGTTCGTTTGAAGAAGCACTGACTGCACTGGATGCCGACCGCGACTTCCTCAAAGCAGGCGGCGTATTCACAGATGATGTGATCGACAGCTTCATAGACCTGAAAATGGAAGAAGTTACACAGTTGCGTATGAGCACTCACCCTGTTGAGTTCGATCTTTACTACAGCTGCTGAGTTCATCTTACTAGCCTGTTACAAAACGCCTCTATACGGGGCGTTTTGTTTTTCTGGCATCTGAAAAAACAAGCTCCAAGTACAATTTCCAAGATGAAAAAATACCCCCGAAAACTTGGAACTTGGAACTTGGAACTTTAAACTGCTTTCCATGATCTCTAACACAAAAATTGACAGCAGCATCTGCCGTTATCTGATTGAGAATATGGAAACGGCTGTGCTGTTGTTTAATTCTGAGTTAAAACTGACAGCCATCAATCCTGCTGCAGAGAATCTGTTGCAGGCCAGTGCACGCATGCTGTTGGGCCAAAGCCATGAGGCAATCTTCCTGCACAACACTGAGTGCCACGACATACTCACTACTATCCAGCAGGAAAACAGAACCATCACGGAGAGGGAAATCCGTCTGAAACTCATTACAGGAAATACCATCACTATTGATTTTGCTGCCACACCTCTCACTCGCACACAAAAGGTTTCAGACATTATTGTTGAAATTACCCAGGTTGACAGACTACTGAGACTCGCCCGTGAAGAACATCTGCAGGAACAATACCAGGCCACCAGACAAATACTCAAGGGTATCGCACATGAAGTAAAAAACCCCCTGGGTGGTTTGCGTGGCGCTGCACAACTGCTTGATATGGAACTAGAAAATGAAACACAGAAAGAATATACAGCTGTCATAATCAAAGAAGCTGATCGTTTATCCGACCTGGTGGACAAAATGGCAGGATCAAATCAGCCTCTGGAAATGAAACCGGTCAACATTCACATCTGTCTGGAACACGTTCGAACCCTGATCAGTTCCGAATACCCGGAGATGGTCAATATCATTACAAACTATGACCCCAGCCTGCCTGAAATACCCATCGATCAGGATGCCATGACCCAGGTTATTTTAAATATTTCACGTAACGCCGTGCAGGCCATGCTCGACTCGCCAGAATCTTCTTCCGGAGAGCCTAACAGACTGCAGTTGAGCACGCGCCCGGTCGGTCGGTTTACTATCGGAAACACTCCCCACCGCACAATTTTACAAATTGATATTGAGGACAATGGCCCTGGAATAGAGGAAAATTTGCAGGCAAAGGTATTTTACCCATTGATCACCAACAAGCCGGAAGGTACTGGGCTTGGGCTGTCCATCGTACAAAACATCATCAATCAGCACCACGGACTGATAGAATTCACTTCTCAGCCGGGCAAAACAGTATTCTCCATTTTCCTGCCGCTTGCTGAATGACTAACAAACGAGACACCCTTATGGCTAAAAAGGCGACTATCTGGCTTATTGATGATGATGACTCGATACGCTGGGTTCTGGATAAAGCTTTGTCTAAAGCAGGATTCAACACTGAAATATTCAGTTCTGCAGACGACGCCCTGGAACATCTTCAGAGTGCCATTAAACAACCAGAGGTCATTGTTCCCGATATACGCATGCACGGCACCAGCGGGCTGGATCTACTTGAAAAGTTGCACAGCGAGCATCCTGAAATCCCTGTCATCATCATGACAGCACACACCGATCTTGATAGCGCTGTTGCATCGTACGATCAGGGTGCGTTTGAGTACCTGCCGAAACCGTTTGATATCAATGATGCTATTGCCCTGGTAGAACGCGCCGTCGAACATGCGCGGACTCAGAAGGTGAGCATTGCATCGTCAGAAGAGCAAAGCGCATTAATAATAGGCGAGGCACCGGCGATGCAGGACATCTTTCGTGCTATCGGACGCCTCAGCCAAAGTGATCTCACTGTGTTGATCTCCGGTGAGTCCGGTACAGGCAAAGAACTGGTGGCAGAATCCCTGCACCAGCATAGCCCTCGCCGCAAAGGCCCTTTTATTGCAATCAATACCGGCGCGATCCCGGGTGAATTACTTGAATCAGAACTCTTCGGCCATGAAAAAGGGGCCTTTACCGGTGCTCTGGCACAGCATAAAGGGAGGTTCGAACAGGCCGAAGGCGGCACGCTTTTTCTCGATGAAATCGGCGATATGCCAGCAGAATCCCAGACCCGCCTGCTACGCGTTCTTTCCGAAGGCCGTTTTTTCCGCGTTGGTGGCCGCAAGGAAATAAAAGTCGATGTCCGCATTGTCGCCGCAACCAACCAGGACCTGGAAAAACGCGTCAACGAGGGCAAGTTCCGTGAAGACCTGTTTCACCGTCTCAATGTTGTGCGTCTGCGCATCCCATCACTGCACGAACGCGCCGAAGACATTCCGCAGCTGCTGAAATTTTTCCTCAAACGTACAGCAAAAGAATTAAATATCGAGGAAAAACAACTCACTGACAAGGCAATGAATTTCCTCGGCTCCCTGCAATGGCCCGGCAACGTTCGACAACTGGAAAACACCTGTCGCTGGTTAAGTGTCATGGCACCGTCCAAGCAGATAAGAGTTGATGATCTGCCGCCTGATCTGAAACAGAACTCAGTTGACACAATAACATCTACCGAAAGCTGGCAGGATGCCCTGCGACTGCAACTGAAAAAACAGTTTGCCCAGGATCAGGACAACATCCTCGAAGATCTGGAGCCTGAATTTGAACGCATCCTCATTGAAACAGCCCTTGAACACACAGGCAGACGAAAGATTGAAGCTGCACGTCTGCTTGGCTGGGGCAGGAATACGTTAACGCGTAAGCTGAAAGAATTATCGATAGAAGTTTAA